>JBFZCS010000139.1:0-4743 GCA_041307825.1 Azonexaceae bacterium | reverse complement strand
GCTGCTGTCGGTTCTGGATAATGTCGAACTGACCGCCGTGATGGCGCGGGTCGACCGCATCAAGACCGGTCGACCGGCAAAAAAAGGCTGAATTCCCCGCTCTGCGCTTTGTTGCAGCCTGTCATCCGACTGTAACAAAGCAAGGGTAACCTGCACGTTGTTGTTCAACCAATCATGTGCAGGAGTTACCTCATGTTCAAGCAATCCAAGATCGTCTCGGCGTTGGCAGTAGCCGGTATCGCGCTGTTCGCTGCCCAGGCAGCCCAGGCAGATGTTGTCAAGGTCGACGGCTCGTCGACGGTGTATCCGATCACCGAAGCCGTTGCCGAGGAATTCCAGAAAGCCAAGAAAAACGCCATCAAGGTGACGGTCGGTATTTCCGGCACCGGCGGCGGCTTCAAGAAATTCTGCCGCGGCGAGACCGATTTCTCCAATGCCTCGCGCCCGATTACCGCCAAGGAAATGGAAGACTGCAAGGCCGCCGGCGTCGAGTACATCGAAATGCCGGTTGCCTATGATGCGCTGACTGTCGTCATCAATCCCAAGAACGCTTTCCTCAAGCAGGTTACCGTCGACGAACTCAAGAAGATGTGGGAGCCTGCTTCCCAGGGCAAGGTCATGAAGTGGAGCGACGTTAACCCGGCCTGGCCCGATGCGCCGATGAAGTTGTTCGGCGCTGGCGCCGACTCCGGTACCTTCGAGTACTTCACCGAGGCCGTCGTCGGCAAGGCGAAGTCGTCGCGCGGCGACTTCACCGCCTCCGAGGACGATAACGTGCTGGTCCAGGGCGTCTCGCGCGATGTGAATGCGCTCGGTTACTTCGGCTATGCCTACTATGCCGAGAACATGAACCGCCTGAAGGGGCTGCCGGTGGTCAATCCGAAGACCGGCAAGGCGGTCGAGCCGTCTGGCGCCAACGTCGAGAACGCAAGTTATCAGCCGCTCTCGCGCCCGATTTTCGTCTATGTCAAGAAGTCGTCGCTGGACAAGCCGGAAGTCCGGGAATTCGTCGATTTCTACATGAAGAACGCCGAGAAGCTGGTGCGCGAGGTCAAGTACGTGCCGCTGCCGAAATCCGCCTATGACGGCAACCTGAAGCACGTCAAGGACAACAAGATCGGCACCGTGTTCGGCGGCAAGAACGAAGTCGGTATCACCATCGAAGATCTGATGAAGCGCGAAGCCAAGATGTAATATGTGCGCGGACGCTGCGGCGTCTGTCGCCGGAAACTCGGCCCCTTCGGGGCCGAATTTTCATCCGGGAGTAACTCTCAAGTGAATCACGCCATGTCCGCCAACAATATTTCAGACTTGCATCAGGTCAGCGACCGCTTCTCCAGGAAGTTCACGCGCAATATCAAGGAGCGCCTGATCGAGTTCGTGCTGTTCGCTGCCGCCACCGTGTCGGTGCTGACTACGGTCGGTATCGTCTATGTCCTGGTCAGCGAATCCATCCAGTTCTTCCAGCATGTCAGCATCGTCGATTTTCTGACCGACACCCAATGGACGCCGCTGTTCGACGATGCCCATTTCGGCATCATGGTCCTCATCTCGGGTACGCTGGTTTCCTCGGGCGTCGCGTTGCTGGTGGCCATCCCGATGGGCACGGTAATCGCCATCTACCTGTCCGAGTTCGCCAATCAGCATGTCCGCGAGATCGCCAAGCCGGTGCTCGAACTGCTCGGCGGCATTCCGACCATCGTTTTCGGCTACTTCGCACTGTTGATCGTCACGCCGCTGCTGCAGAAGATCTTCCCCGAACTGCCCGGTTTCTCGCTGCTTTCCGCGGGCCTGGTGATGGGCATCATGATCGTCCCCTACGTCGCTTCGCTGTCCGAGGATGCCATGCGCGCGGTGCCGATGAGCATGCGCGAAGGGTCCTACGCGATGGGGGCGACCAAGCTGTACACGGCGCTCCATGTCGTCGTGCCGGCCGCCATTTCCGGTCTCGCCGCCTCCTACATCCTCGGCATTTCCCGGGCGGTCGGCGAAACGATGATCCTGGCGGTTGCCGCCGGCATGCAGCCGAACCTGACCTGGAACCCGATGGAGCCGGCGGCGACCATTACTTCCTACATCGTCCAGGTGGCGCTCGGTGACCTGCCGCACGGCTCGATCGGCTACCAGACCATCTTCGCCGCCGGCCTGACCCTGCTGCTGATCACGCTGGCCTTCAACATTGCCGGCCAGTGGCTCCGTCGTCGCTTCCGTGAGGCCTACTGACATGACCCCAATGACTACCGAACAAATCCGTGCCCTGATTGCCAGGGGCAAAGCCAAGGACACGATTTTCCAGGCGATCGGCATCATCTGCCTGGCGATCGGTCTGCTGGTCATCTTTCTGCTCGTCGGCGACATGCTGCTGCGCGGTCTGGCCCGGCTGAACCTCGAGTTCTTCACCAACTTCGCTTCGCGCAAGGCGGCGCAGTCCGGCATCCTGTCGGCCTGGGTCGGCACCATCTTGGTCATGTTCGTGACCGCCATGGCCGCCGTGCCGCTCGGCGTCGCCGCCGGCATCTACCTGGAAGAGTACGCCAAGCGCAACTGGATCACCGACATCATCGAGATCAACATCACCAATCTGGCGGCGGTGCCCTCGATCGTCTACGGCCTGCTGGCGCTCGGCATCTTCGTCTATACCTTCGGCTTCGGGCAGAGCATCCTGTCGGCCGGCCTGACGCTTGCCCTGCTGATCCTGCCCATCGTCATCGTGTCGACCCGCGAAGCCATCCGCGCCATTCCGGCGATGATCCGCGAAGGTTCGATGGCGGTCGGCGCGACGCGCTGGCAGACCTGCCGCTACCACATCATTCCTTACGCCATGCCCGGCATCCTGACCGGCGTCATCATCGGCCTCGCCCGCGCCATCGGCGAAACGGCGCCGATCATCACTATCGGCGCGTTGACCTTCATTGCCTTCCTGCCGCCGGTGCCCTTTACCGGCGAGCCGGCGGCCGGCCTGTTCGACTGGGTGATGTCGCCCTTCACCGTGATGCCGATCCAGATTTTCAACTGGACCTCGCGTCCCGACCCGGCCTTCGAGGTCAACGCCGCCGCCGCCGGTTTCGTGCTGATGGTCATGGTGCTGACGATGAACGCCCTCGCCATCTGGTTGCGCTACAAAATGCGCAAGAACATCAAGTGGTGATCGCTGCGACCACGGAAGCAAAGGCTGGCCCCAGGGTCAACCCGTAAAAATTGCCAAAAATGAATACCGATCTGGAGTCGAAAATGCAGATACAAGATACACCGACCCTCAAGGCCGAGGCCCGCAACCTGAACTTCTTTTATAGTGAAGCCCAGGCCCTGAAGAACATCAACATGCCGATCTACGACAAGAAGGTCACCGCGCTGATCGGTCCTTCCGGCTGCGGCAAGTCGACCTTCCTGCGCAGCTTCAACCGCATGCACGACCTCTACCCGGGTAACCGCTACGAAGGCGAAATCCGTTTTTTCCCGGACAACACCAACCTGCTCTCCGCCGATGTCGATCCGATCGAGGTACGGATGCGCGTCGGCATGGTTTTCCAGAAGCCAAACCCTTTCCCCAAGACGATCTACGAGAACGTTGCCTTTGGCCTGCGCGTGCGCGGCGAAACGAACAAGCGCGTACTCGACGACAAGGTCGAGAACGCGCTGCGTAATGGCGCCATCTGGGACGAGGTCAAGGATCGCCTGCAGGAACTGGCACCCAACCTCTCCGGCGGTCAGCAGCAGCGCCTTTGCATCGCCCGCGCCCTGGCCACCGACCCCGAACTGCTGCTGTTCGACGAGCCGACTTCGGCCCTCGACCCGATCGCCACCGGCGCCATCGAGGAGCTGGTGCACGAATTGAAGAAGCGCGTCACGATCCTGATCGTCACCCACAACATGCAGCAGGCTGCGCGAGTCTCGGACTACACCGCTTACATGTATCTTGGCGAGATGCTCGAATTCGGCAAGACCGACGAAATATTCATCAAGCCGCAAGACAAGCGGACCGAAGACTACATCACCGGCCGCATGGGCTGACGAGGACAGTAAAATGAACGATTCACAGCATCTTTCCAGCCAGTTCGACGAAGATCTCGTCCGCTTGCGCACCGCCGTGCTGCAGATGGGCGGCCTGGTCGAAACCCAGATCGCGGCCGCCATCGATGCCTACAGCAGCGGCGAGGTGAGCGGCGTCAAGTACATCGTCGAAACCGACGGCAAGGTCAATGACCTCGAAATCGCCATTGACGACGACTGTGCGCACCTGATCGCCAAGCGTCAGCCGACCGCGTCGGACCTGCGCCTGGTCTTCGGCATCACCAAGATGGTCACCGATCTCGAACGCGCCGGCGACGAGGCCAAGAAGATCGCCAAGGGCGTCCGCCGCATCTACGAAGCCGGCCAGATGCCCTCGCAATACGGCATCGGCGTCCGCCACATCGCCGAGGCGGCGCTCGCCATGTTGCACCAGGCGCTTGACGGCTTTGCCCGGCTCGATCCTCAACAGGCCGAGCAGGTCATCCGCGCCGATGCCAATGTCGATACCGAGTTCAAGTCAATCGTGCGCCAGTTGATCACGCACATGATGGAAGACCCGCGCACCATCACCACCTCGATCGACATCATCTGGATCGCGCGCGCCGTCGAGCGCATCGGCGACCATGCCAAGAACATTGCCGAACACGTCGTCTTCATCGTCGAAGGTCGGGATATCCGTCATCCGCCCAAGGAGGCGAAGGCGTGACACCGACGATCCTGGTCGTCGAAGAC
>JBFZCS010000138.1:0-3020 GCA_041307825.1 Azonexaceae bacterium | reverse complement strand
ACGGCTTGCCGGGCGCCACGCGGAGGCGAATCGCAGTCGCAGATTTGGCGAGCACTTCCAACAACTCGCCGACCGGTGCGCTGTCGTAGCAGAAGAGGCTGATATCGAGTGCCTGCTCACGTTCCCGCCGGGCAATCTCGGCGTTGCGCCTGGCCAGCAAGCCTTTCTCGCGCAAAAGGCCGCCGCTTGCCGCGGTGAACCCGGGGAAATAAAAATATTTGACCAGCGGCAACGCAGGGTGGGGCGACGCCAAGCCATGGCACCCCTCGGCCCATGACTCCGCGGTCAGGTATTCCAGATTGATCCAGCAGGGCTTCGGAACCATTCCGGCCATCGCCTGCAGGTAATTGGCCGGCAGGTCGCAGGCAAAAGCCTCGATAACGACCTCGCCCGGACGGTCGACCGCAAGGCTTTCGGTCCACCGGCGAATCTCCACGCCCGCGCAAAATTGCTTGTCCAACCGGCAATCAACGGCCGGCAACATCGGCTGGAGGCTGTCCACATCGTCAAGCCAAAGCCGAACGGCCTTTCCGTGCTCGCTCGCCAGCTGCCTTGCGAGTCGCCAGCAGACGCCAATATCGCCGTGGTTGTCGACGACGCGGCAGAAAATGTCCCAATGAAGCTGCATGACCCCCATGCTAACATCGTCGCCATGCATTCATTTAACGACCCGCGCGACTGCACGGCGTGCGTCCGCCTCGCCGAACATCTGGCGACCATCCGCCGCCGCGACCCCGACTGGCATGCGCTGCCGGTTCCCGCTTTCGGAGCGCTGGATAGCGCGCTGCTGGTGGTCGGTCTCGGCCCGGGCGAGAAGGGCGCCAACCGCACCGGTCGCCCGTTTACCGGCGACGTGGCCGGCGAGCTGCTCTATCCGGCGCTCAATCGTTTCGGTTTTGCCAGCCGTCCCGAAGCACTCGGGCCGGACGGCTGGGCCAATCCGGCAATGCATCTGAACAACTGCCGCATCACCAACGCCGTCCGCTGCCTGCCGCCCGCCAACAAGCCGACGACCGCGGAAATCCGTCAGTGCAACGCTCATCTCAAGGACGAGCTGGCGGCCATGGCGAACCTGAAGGTCATCGTCGCCCTCGGCGCCATCGCCCACCAGGCGCTGTTGTGGGCCTATGGAATCAGGGCCGGGAGCCTGATCTTCGGCCATAACGTCAGCCATGAACTGCCCGATGGCCGCCTGCTGGTCGACAGCTACCATTGCAGCGGCTACAACTGGCGCACCGGCCGCCTGACGCGCGACAGTTTCGAGGCGGTATTTGCCGGCATCAGGGCCCGGCTTGGGTAGTCGAGTACGGTCATGAGTTTCGACACCAGGGAGTTTCTCGCCTCGCTGACCGAGTTGCCGGGTGTCTACCGGATGCTCGACGCGGGTGGCGTCGTACTTTACGTCGGCAAGGCGAAGAACCTCAAGAAGCGGGTTTCCTCCTACTTCCGCGAAAATCTGGCCAGCCCGCGCATCGCCCACATGGTCAGCCAGATCGCCGCCGTCGAGACCACCTCGACACGCACCGAGGCTGAAGCCCTGCTGCTCGAGAACAATCTGATCAAGTCGCTTTCGCCACGCTACAACATCCTGTTTCGCGACGACAAATCCTATCCCTACATCGTGCTGACCCGCGACGGATATCCGCGGCTCGGTTTCTTCCGCGGCAATCCCGACCGCAAGGCCGAATATTTCGGGCCGTATCCGTCGTCGTGGGCGGTGCGCGACAGCATCCACCTGCTGCAGAAGATGTTTCGCCTGCGCACCTGCGAGGATTCGGTCTTCGCCAACCGCTCGCGGCCCTGCCTGCTCTATCAGATCAAGCGCTGCAGCGGGCCGTGCGTCGGGCATGTCAGCCCTGAGGACTACGCGGCGGATGTCCAGCTCGCCTCGATGTTCCTGCTCGGGCGCCAACAGGAAATCACCAGGCGCCTGACCAAGGCGATGGAGGTAGCCTCCGAGCGGTTGGCATTCGAGCAGGCGGCGGTCTATCGCGACCAGATCCAGTCGCTGCGGCAGGTCCAGGAGAAGCAGTATGTTTCGAGCAGCAAGGGCGAGGACGTCGACATCATTGTCGCCCTGCGCGAAAACGGACAACTGTGCGTCAACCTGGCGATGGTCCGTGGCGGCCGGCATCTCGGCGACCGCCCGCAGTTTCCGGTCAATGCCGGCGATTCCGCGCCAGCCGATGCGGTGGCTGCTTTCATCCGCCAGCACTACGCCGCGCATCCGGCGCCGGCGCGGGTTATCGCGCAGCCGCGGCCGGCAGTGGAGGAGGGCAGCGATCTCGGCCAACTGCTCGCCGAACTCGCGGGGCGGCCGCTGCCGGTCGGCGAGCCGCGTTCGGTGTTGCACCGGGCATGGGCCGAGATGGCGTTGCAGAACGGACGCCTCGCCATCGTCGCCCGCAACCAGGCGACGGCGCAGCAGGCGCATCGCCTACAGGCGTTGCAGCAGGCACTGGGGCTGCCCGAGAGCATTCAGCGCATCGAATGTTTCGACATCAGCCATACCCAGGGCGAGGCCGCGGTGGCGTCGTGCGTGGTCTACCACGGAAACGGCATGAAAAAGGCCGATTACCGGCGCTTCAACATCCGCAACATCCAGCCTGGCGACGACTACGCCGCCATGCGCCAAGTCGTCAGCCGACGCTACGAGCGAGTGGCGAGCGGCGAAGGCACGGCGCCCGACCTGATCCTGATCGATGGCGGCAAGGGTCAGGTCGGCAGCGCCCATGCCGCGCTGGCCGACCTCGGGCTCGGCGAACTGGCGATGATCGGCGTCGCCAAGGGCGAGGGGAGAAAGCCCGGACTCGAAACCCTGATTTTCCCGGATGCCCGCGAGCCGTTACAATTGCCGGCGGAACATCCGGCGCTGCACCTGATCCAGGAGATCCGCGACGAAGCTCACCGCTTTGCCATCACCGGTCATCGGGCACGGCGCGGCAAGGCAAGAAAGACTTCGAAGCTCGAAGATCTGCCGGGCATCGGCGCGGCGCGGCGCAAGGCGCTGGTCGCGCGGT
>JBFZCS010000137.1:0-8341 GCA_041307825.1 Azonexaceae bacterium | reverse complement strand
CACCGCCCTGTTCTTCCAGCGTCAGCAGGCCGCGCTGGATGGCGCCGATCGACGCGGTCGACACGTTGCCGTACTCGGTGGTGAAGGTCTTGGCGTTCTCGCCGACGTGCTGGATCATCGCGCGCAGATCCTTGAGGTCGAGCAGCAGCAGTCCCTGGTCGTCAGCGATCTTGAACACCAGTTGCAGTACGCCGGCCTGAGTATCGTTCAGGTTGAGCAGGTGCGCGAGGAGCAGTGGTCCCATGTCGGAAATCGTGGCGCGTACCGGGATGCCGCCTTCACCGAAGACATCCCAAAAGGCGACCGGGTTGGCGTAGGGAACGAAGCCTTCGAGGCCGAGTTCATCGATCCGCTTCTGCAACTTGGGGCTTACGACGCCGGCCGCGCCGGCGCCGGAGAGGTCGCCCTTGACGTCGGCCATGAAGACCGGAACGCCGGCGAACGACAGGCGCTCGGCTATCGACTGCAGCGTCACCGTCTTGCCGGTGCCGGTGGCGCCGGTGATCAGGCCGTGGCGGTTGGCCATCTGCGGCAGCAGGGCAGGGTAGCCGTCTTCGGACTTGGCGAGATAGAGGGGTTCGGACATGGCGGCTGACTCCGGCGTGATAAAATCCTTCGATTCTATCAATGCTCCGCACTTTTCGAGGTAAACCATGGCCGGACACTCCAAATGGGCCAATATCCAGCATCGCAAGGGCCGTCAGGACGAAAAGCGCGGCGCCGCCTTCTCCAAGATCGCCAAGGAAATCACCGTTGCGTCCAAGATGGGCGGCGGCGACATCAACTTCAACCCGCGCCTGCGCGTCGCGGTGGACAAGGCCAAGGGCGTCAACATGCCCAAGGACAAGATCGACACCGCGATCAAGAAGGGCACTGGTGAACTCGAAGGCGTCGAGTACGTCGAGATCCGCTACGAAGGCTACGGCATCGGCGGCGCGGCGATCATGGTCGACTGCCTGACCGACAACAAGGTGCGCACGGTGGCCGAAGTCCGCCATGCCTTTTCCAAGTACGGCGGCAACATGGGTTCCGACGGCTGCGTGGCCTTCCAGTTCAAGCACTGCGGCCAGATGATCTTCGCCCCCGGTACCGATGAAGCGGCGCTAATGGATGCGGCCATCGAGGCCGGCGCCGAGGATGTGGCGACCAACGACGACGGTTCGATCGAAGTGCTGACTGCGCCGAACGACTTCATGGCGGTCAAGGACGCGCTGGAAGCTGCCGGTTTCAAACCGGAATTCGGCGAGGTGACGATGAAGCCGGAAGGCGAGAACGAGTTCACCGGCGAGGATGCGGTCAGGATGCAGAAGTTGCTCGATGCGCTGGAGAACCTGGACGATGTTCAGGAAATCTACACCACCGCCGTGATGGACGAATGAGCGCCAGGCGACGGACGGACAAGGGCGGCCACCGGTGCCGCCTTTTTATTTGATGCAGCGCTTCTACCCCTTCCTCTTCGTCTTCCTGTGGAGCACCGGCTTCATCGGCGCCAAGTACGGGCTGCCATACGCCGAGCCGCTGTCCTTCCTGCTCACCCGCTACGGCCTGGTCATCGCGCTGATGACGATGATTGCGCTGGCGACCCGCGCGCCGTGGCCGCAAGCGCCGCTGCAGTGGTTGCACATCGGCGTTTCCGGTGTGCTGGTCCATGCCGTCTATCTGGGTGGCGTCTTTATCGCGATCAAGCACGGCCTGCCGGCCGGCGTCACCGCGCTGGTGGTCGGCATGCAGCCGCTGCTCACCGCCCTCGGCGCCGGCTGGTTGCTCAACGAAAAAGTCAGCGGGCAACAATGGGGCGGGCTGGCACTCGGCTTCGTTGGCGTCAGCTTGGTGGTTTCCGGGAAATTCGGGGAGGGCGCGGCGCTCGGGCCGATGCTGGTTCCGGCGCTGGTCGCGCTGCTCGGCATCACTGCCGGCACGCTGTACCAGAAGCGTTTCTGCGCGCAGTTTGATCTGCGCACCGGTTCGGTGATTCAATTCGTGCCAACGGCGATCCTCACGGCGATCGCCGTCGCCTGGTTCGAGGAGTTGCGCATCGAATGGACGCCCGATTTCATCTTCGCCCTCGGCTGGCTGGTGCTGGTGCTGTCGCTCGGCGCCATCAGCCTGCTCAACCTGCTGATCCGCAGCGGTAGCGCGGTCAATGTGGCCAGTCTGTTCTACCTGACGCCGCTGTCCACCGCCCTGATCGCCTGGGCGGTTTTTGGCGAAAAACTGACGTTGACCGCAGCAGCCGGCATGTTGCTGGCGGTGAGCGGAGTTTATCTGGTGGCCCGGGCGAAATGAACGTGCCGCGCATCCTCGGCATCGACCCCGGCCTGCGCGTGACCGGCTTTGGCGTCATCGAGAAGCACGGCAACCAGCTCGCCTATGTCGCCAGCGGCTGCATCAAGTCGAACGACAAGCATTCGCTGCCGGAACGTATCAAGACCCTGTTCGCCGGCATCAGCGAAGTCATCGCCACCTATGCGCCCAATCAGGCGGCGGTGGAAAAGGTGTTCGTCAACGTCAATCCGCAATCGACCCTGCTGCTCGGGCAGGCGCGCGGCGCGGCGCTCAGCGCGCTGGTTCACGCCGGCCTGCCGGTGGCGGAATACACGGCGCTGCAGGTCAAGCAGGCAGTGGTCGGTCAGGGCAAGGCGGCCAAGGAGCAGGTGCAGGACATGGTGGTCCGGCTGTTGAGCCTGCCTGGCGCACCGACTGCCGATGCCGCCGACGCGCTGGCCTGCGCCATTTGCCACGCGCACGGCGGGCAGGGACTGGGCGCACTGGCGACGGCCGGTTTTCGCGTTCGCGGCGGGCGGCTGATCGGTTAGCATAGCAGGATGATTGGACGACTCACCGGCGTGCTCGCCGAAAAAAATCCCCCGCAGATCGTGCTCGATGTGAACGGCGTCGGCTACGAGATCGACGTGCCGATGAGCACCTTCTACAACCTGCCGGCGAACGGCGAGAAGGTGACGCTGCTGACCCATTTCGCGGTACGCGAGGACGGCCAAAATCTCTACGGTTTCCTGAGCGAGGCCGAGCGCTTCGCCTTCCGCCAGCTGCTGAAGATTTCCGGCATCGGCGCCCGGACAGCGCTGTCGGTGCTCTCCGGTCTTTCGGTCGGCGATCTCGCGGCGGCAGTGGCGCAGCAGGAAATCGGCCGCCTGATCAAGGTGCCGGGCATCGGCAAGAAGACGGCAGAGCGCCTGTTGCTGGAATTGAAGGGCAAACTGGCCGAAACCACCGGCGTTTCCTTGCGTGCTGCGGTCGACGACGCAAAGCAGGACATTTCCAATGCCCTGCTGGCGCTCGGCTACAACGAGAAGGAAGCGGCCGCGGCGCTGAAGCAGTTGCCGCCCGATGTCGGCACCTCGGACGGCATCCGTCAGGCGCTTAAAATGCTGTCGAAAGTCTAGCGCGTGTTCGACCAAAACAACCCGAAACGCCTCGCCCAGATCGCCCTCGTCGCGCTGCTGATCATCGGCGTCGTCGCGGTGTTGCTACCGATGGTCGGCGCCATCCTCTTTGCGTTCGTGCTATGGGCCTGCACCTGGCAGATGTATTCGGAAAAGCTGCTGCCGCGCATCGGCGGGCGCAATACCCTGGGCGCCTCGCTGATGACGCTGCTGCTCGTGCTGGTCATGCTGCTGCCGATGATCTTCCTCGTCAGCAGCCTGGTCAATGGTGCCGACACGCTGATCGACGAGGTGCGCCCGTATGTCGAGCAGGGCCTGCCGGGCGAGCCGCCCAAATTTCTTGGCGAAGTGCCGCTAATCGGCAGCGACATCGCTGCCAGCTACCACCGGATCGCCAGCAGCCGGGCGGAACTCAACACGCTGCTCAAGCAACTGATCGACCCCGCCCGCCGCCTGGCGCTGGCCACCGGCAAGGTCGCCGCCAACGGCCTGCTGCAACTGGCGCTGGTGCTGTTCGTCATCTTCTTCCTCTACCGTGACGGCGCGGCCATCGCCAACGCGCTCTACGTCGGCGCCCGCAAGCTCGGCGGCGACCTCGGCGAGGAAATGCTCGAACGGACGCGCGGCACGGTGGTCGGCGTCATGCTCGGGATCGTCGGCACGGCCGCCGCGCAGGGCACGGTGGCGATGATCGGCTTCCTGATCGCCGGCGTGCCGGCAGCGGTGCTGCTCGGCTTCGCCACCTTCTTCCTGTCGATGATCCCGATCGGCCCGCCGCTGATCTGGGGCGGGGCCGCCGCCTGGCTTTACAATCAGGGCGAAACCGGCTGGGCGATCTTTCTGGTGCTCTATGGCCTGCTGGTAATCAGCAGCATCGACAACTTCTTGAAGCCCTTCCTGATGGCGCGCGGCGCCGGCATTCCCATCCTGCTCATCGCGCTCGGCGTGATCGGCGGCGTGCTGGTCTTCGGCTTCATCGGCATCTTTCTCGGTCCCGTGCTGCTGGCCCTCGGCCACATGCTGCTCGGCCGCTGGGTGGGCGAGGAAAAACCCGCATGATCGAAACCGACAAACTCATTGCGACCATAGAAACAAAGGCTGGCCCCGGTGTCGACCGCATCATCGCGCCGCAAGCGAAATCGGCGCAGGAAGAGGCGATCGAGCGCGCGCTGCGCCCCAAGCGGCTGGCCGATTACACCGGCCAGGTCAAGATCCGCGAACAGCTGGAAATCTTCATCCAGGCCGCCCGCCAGCGCAGTGAATCGCTTGACCACGTGCTGCTCTTCGGGCCGCCCGGGTTAGGCAAGACGACGCTGGCCCACATCGTCGCCCACGAGATGGGCGTCAACCTGCGCTCGACCTCGGGCCCGGTGCTCGAACGCGCCGGCGACCTCGCCGCCATCCTGACCAATCTCGAACCGCACGACGTGCTGTTCATCGACGAAATCCACCGCCTGAGCCCGGTCGTCGAGGAAATCCTCTACCCGGCACTGGAGGACTTCCAGATCGACATCATGATCGGCGAAGGTCCGGCCGCGCGCTCGGTCAAGCTTGACCTGCCGCCGTTCACGCTGGTCGGCGCGACGACCCGCGCCGGCATGCTGACCAACCCGCTGCGCGACCGCTTCGGCATCGTCGCCCGCCTTGAGTTCTATACGGCGCAAGAGCTGCAAAGCATCGTCGGCCGCTCGGCGACGCTGCTCAATGCGCCGCTCGATGCCGAGGGCGCGCTGGAAATCGCCAAACGCTCGCGCGGCACGCCGCGCATCGCCAACCGTCTGCTGCGCCGCGTCCGCGACTACGCCGAGGTCAAGGCCGACGGCAACATCACGCGCGGCGTCGCCGATGCCGCGCTGGTCATGCTCGACGTCGACGCGGCCGGGCTGGACATCATGGATCGCAAGCTGCTGTCGGCGGTGATCGACAAGTTCGGTGGCGGCCCGGTCGGCGTCGACAACCTCGCCGCCGCCATCGGCGAAGCGCGCGACACCATCGAGGACGTCCTCGAACCCTATCTCATCCAGCAGGGCTACCTGCAGCGCACCCTGCGCGGCCGCATCGCCACGCCGGCGATCTACCGTCACTTCGGCCTGGCCGAACCGGCGAGCGCCGTGGTACGTGACCTGTTGGCGGAAGAATAGCGCGTGCCACCGGAGATTTTCATGGGCTCACAGGTCGCCATAATCGGCATGGAAACAAACCGTTACAAACGATTCTTGCTAAATCAGGTAAAATCGCTCGATGAAATATGAGCAGAGTGCCAACGCCTTCTCCATCCCGGTCCGCGTTTATTACGAGGATACCGATGCAGGGGGCGTCGTCTATTACGCCAATTACCTGAAGTTTTTCGAGCGTTGCCGCACCGAATGGATGCGCCAGATCGGCCACGACCAGTCGCAACTGGCGGCCGATGCCGGCATCGCCTTCGTCGCGCGCAAGGCGAGTTGCGAATACCTGAAGCCGGCGCGGCTCGACGACCTGCTGACGGTCGGTCTCGAAGTCGAGAAACTGACGCGGGTGCGCGTCATCTTTCGCCAGCATGTGCGGCGCGGTGATGAGGAGCTGGTCACCGGCGTCGTCGAAATCGCCTGTGTCGACAGCGCCAAGATGACACCGGCCGCCATCCCCGAATTCCTGCACAGCAAACTGGAAGCACTGCAATGAACGTTACCCAGGATCTCTCCATCCTCCATCTGATCCTCAACGCCAGCGCGGTGGTGCAGATCGTCATGGTCTTGCTGGCCGGCGTTTCCTTCATGTCCTGGTACTACATCTTCATGAAGTGGTACACGGTGAAGCTGGCGCGCGCCAAGACCGAAACCTTCGAACGCGATTTCTGGTCCGGCGGCGATCTCAACAGTCTCTACAACAGCGCGGTCAACGACCGCCATCATGCCGGTTCCATGGAGCGCATCTTCGAAGCCGGCTTCCGCGAATTCGCCAAGCTCAAGGGCCAGTCGAACCTCGACTCCAAGGATGTCATCGACGGCTCGCGGCGCGCCATGCGCGCCACCTACCAGCGCGAGATGGACGCCCTCGAAGCGCACCTCGCCTTCCTCGCCTCGGTCGGCTCAGTATCGCCTTACATCGGCCTGTTCGGTACCGTCTGGGGCATCATGCACTCCTTCCGCGGCCTCGCCAACGTCGGCCAGGCGACGCTTTCCGCGGTGGCGCCGGGCATCGCCGAGGCGCTGGTCGCCACTGCCATCGGCCTCTTCGCAGCGATTCCGGCGGTGCTCGCCTACAACCGTTTCGCCCATGACATCGACCGCCTGGCCACGCGCTACGAGTCGTTCATGGAAGAATTCTCCAACATCCTGCAGCGGCAGATGCGTTAAGCCATGCGCCAGCGCCGCCTGAAAAACGAAATCAACGTCGTCCCCTACATCGACGTCATGCTGGTGCTACTCGTCATCTTCATGGTGACGGCGCCGATGATGACGACCGCCAGCATCGACCTGCCCTCGGTCGGCAAGGCGGCAACCGCGCCGACCGCGCCGCTCGAGGTGCAGATCAAGGCCGACCAGAGCCTGTTGCTGACCGACCGTGGTGGAAACGGCAAGGAAATCCGCGTCGACCGCAAGGAACTGCTGGGGATGATCATGGCCGCCCAGGCGCGAAATCCCGAGCAGCCGGTACTGATCGCCGGTGACAAGAACGTCAAGTACGAGGCTGTGCTGTCCGTCATGGACGATCTGCAAAAGGCTCAGGTCAAACGGGTCGGTCTTCTGGTGCAGACGACGGGTAAATGACCCCGCAAGACTTCCAAGAGCCAGGCAGGAGAAATGCGCTGGCATTCACCATCCTGGTGCATACCGGCCTGATCGCCGCGCTCATTCTCGGTGTGCAGTGGAAGCGCAGCACGCCGGATGCCGTCGAAGTGGAATTGTGGTCCAGTCGCCAGTTGCCGGCCGTCCGGGTCGCCCCGGCGCCCCCGCCGCCGCCGGAAACGAGGCCCGAGCCGAAACCTGAAGCGAAGCCGGTACCCAAGATAGAGCCGAAGATCGAGCCGCCGCCCGTGAAGCCGGACATCGCTATCAAGGAAGAGAAGAAGGCGCCCAAGCCGGAGCCGAAGAAACCCGAGCCCAAGCCGGAACCGAAGCCGGAACCCAAACCCGAACCCAAGAAACCGGAACCGAAAAAGCCCGAGCCGGAGAAGAAGCCCGAAACCAAGCCGCAACCACAGACGCCGGATTTCAGCAAGGAACTGGCGAGTGAAACCGCGCAGCTGAACAAGACCCGTCCGCAGACCAGCGGGCAGCAGATGTCGAATGCCGCCGCCGCCGAGGCCGAGCAGCGCGCCGCCGCCGGCAAGAAGAGCCTGCAGGACTACGCGGCCAAGATTCGCAACAAGGTACGCGGCAACATCGTGTTGCCGCCGAACATCCAGGGCAACCCGGAGGCGATCTTCGACGTCAATCAATTGCCAGGCGGCGAAGTGCTGGAAGTCAGGCTCAGGAAATCGAGCGGTAACAGCAGCCTGGATGCAGCCATCGAGCGCGCCATTCGAAGATCCTCACCATTACCACCACCGGACGACCCTGCCCAGTTCCGGCGCGATCTGGAAATCAAATACCGGCCCATTGAAGAGTAGAATCGCGCGAACCCATGACGAAATTGAGTCCCATGTCCCAAATTTTCCAAAAAATCCTTCTTGTCCTGTCGCTGCTTGCCGCCACGCTGGCCCAAGCGCAGTTGTCCATCGAAATCACCGGCGCCGGCGCCAACCGGATTCCGGTGGCGATCGCCAATTTCGCCGGCGACGCGGCGGCCGCCCAGGTCGTCGCCGCCACCGTGCGTTCCGACCTCGAACGTAGCGGCCTGTTCAAGCTGGTCGACCCGGCCGGGGCCACGCTCGACGAAAATGCGCAGGTCAATTTCAACGACTGGAAGAATCGCGGCGCCGACGCGCTGGCCGCCGGCAGCCTGGCACGCGG
>JBFZCS010000136.1:0-6364 GCA_041307825.1 Azonexaceae bacterium | reverse complement strand
TCTCGGCAGCCGCCTGAAGCAGCTGACCGATTACCGCTCGAAGCCGGCCGTACCGTTCGCCGGCAAGTTCCGCATCCTTGATTTCGCGCTGTCCAACTGCGTCAATTCGGGCATTCGCAAGATCGGCGTCGCCACACAGTACAAGGCGCACAGCCTGATCCGCCACATCCAGCGCGGCTGGAGCTTCCTTGACGGCCGTTTCGAAGAGTTCGTCCAGTTGCTGCCGGCGCAGCAGCAGATCGACGAGACGCAGTGGTACCAGGGAACGGCCGATGCGGTCTTCCAGAACATGCATTTTCTCAAGCGCTACAACCCGGAACATATACTCGTCATCGCCGGCGACCACATCTACAAGATGGACTACGGCCGCATGCTGGCCTTCCATGCCAACCACCAGGCCGACATGTCGGTCGCCTGTCTCGACGTGCCGATCGACGAAGCGCGCGAATTCGGCGTCATGGGCGTCGATGACACCGGGCGTGTCGTCGACTTCGTCGAGAAGCCGCAGAACCCGCCGCACATCCCCGGCCAGCCCGACCGTGCGCTGGCCTCGATGGGCGTCTACATCTTCAATGCGAAGTTCCTCTTCGAGCAACTCCAGCTTGATTCCCTGACCAAGGGGTCGAGTCGCGATTTCGGCAAGGACATCATCCCGCACATCGTGCCGCGCTACCGCGTGTTCGCCCACCGCTTCGCCGAGTCCTGTGTCGGCAGCGACGACAACCACAAGCCCTACTGGCGCGACGTCGGCACCATCGACGCCTATTGGGAAGCGAACATGGAGATGACCAAGGTAACCCCGGAACTCAATCTCTACGACAAGGACTGGCCGATCTGGACGTACCAGGAACAATTGCCGCCGGCCAAGTTCGTCTTCGACGACGAGGATCGCTGCGGTACCGCGATCGACTCGCTGATTTCCGGCGGTTGCATCATTTCCGGCGCCAAGGTCAAACGCTCGCTGCTCTTCTCCAGCGTCGGCGTGCATAGCTGGGCCAGCGTCGAGGATTCGGTGGTCCTCCCCGGCGCCATCATCGGCCGCCGCGCGGTGATCAAGCGCTGCATCATCGACAAGTATTGCCGGATTCCCGAAGGCATGGTCATCGGCGTCAATCCGGAAGAAGACCGCAAGCGCTTCCACGTCAGTCCCAAGGGCATCACCCTGGTCACCGCGGAGATGCTTGGTCAGGGCGCGGCAGCCAAAAGCTGATGGCTGATCTCGCCTTCCTCTGGCATATGCATCAGCCGGACTACCGGCATCCGGAAACCGGCCGCTTCATCCTGCCCTGGGTGCTATTGCACGCCATCAAGGACTATTCCGACATGGCGGCGCACTTGGAGCGCCATCCGGACATCCGGTGCACGGTCAATTTCGTGCCGATTCTGCTCGACCAGATCGAGGACTACGCGAACCAGTTCGCAACCGGCCAATGGCGCGACCCCTTGCTGCGCATCGCCAGCGATCCGGAACCGGACAGTCTGCCGACCGCGGATCGCGACTGGCTGCTCGACATGGCCTTCCGCTGCCACGCACCGACCATGATCGAGCCGTTCGCCCCCTACCGGCGCCTGCGCGACATGCTGGCCTGCATGCGCGCCTACGACGGCAACGCTCTCGGCCATCTTTCGGGCGCCTATTTCGCCGATCTGGCCACCTGGTACCTGCTGACCTGGAGCGGCGAGAGCCTGCGCCGCAACGGCAAGACCATTCCCGAACTGATGGCCAAGGGCGTCAATTTCACGCTGGCCGATCGCCAGGCGCTGCTGCACGAGCTCGGCATCACCGTTGCCGGCCTGATTCCACGCTACCGCGCGCTGGCCGAGCGCGGCCAGGTCGAACTCAGTTGCACGCCGGCGGCGCACCCGCTGGCGCCGCTGCTGATCGATTTCAAGGCGGCCCGTGAGGCCTGGCCGGAATGCATGCTGCCGGCCGCGCCCGAATACCCGGGCGGCCAGTCGCGCGTCGCCAGCCATCTGGCGATGGCCCAGGACAGCCATCAGCGCCGCTTCGGCCAGCCGCCGGCCGGACTGTGGCCGGCCGAAGGGGCGCTGTCGACGCCTTTCCTGAACCAGATCGCCGAGTCCGGCTTTCAATGGACGGCGAGCAGCCACAGCGTGCTCAAGCATTCCGCCGGCATCAACGCCAAAACCACCGCGCCCTGGCAGGCGCCGGAAGGCACCCCCGGCGACATCACGCTGTTTTTTCGCAACGAGCAGCTCTCCGACCTGATCGGCTTCGAGTACGCCAACTGGCACGGCCGCGATGCCGCCCGGCACTTCATGAGCGAAATCGAAGCCATCCACCTGCAGGATGCCCGCAACCTGATCCCGGTCTTTCTCGACGGCGAAAATGCGTGGGAGTATTACCCCTACAACGGCTGGCATTTCTTCAACGACCTGTACGAAGATCTGGCCAAGAACCCCGATATCCGCACCGTCACGCTCTCCGAAGCGGCGGTCGCCCAGCATGACCGGCGCAACCGCCTGCCGCATCTCACCGCTGGCAGCTGGGTTTACGGAACGCTGTCGACCTGGATCGGCAACCCGGACAAGAACCGCGCCTGGGAGCTGCTCTGCGACGTCAAGCAGTGCGCCGACCGGGCGCTCAACAGCAGCCACCTGAGCGAGGCTGACCGCGCCGAAGTGCTCCGCCGTCTGACCGGCTGCGAGAGTTCCGACTGGTTCTGGTGGCTCGGCGACTACAACTCGCCGCAGTCGGTCGCCTGTTTCGACAGCCTTTTCCGCGAAAACATCAAAGCCCTTTACCGCCTGCTCCAGTTGCCGGTGCCGGGCATCCTCGATCACCCGATCAGCGTCGGCGGCGGATCGCCCGAAAGCAGCGGCACCATGCGCCGCGCCAATTGAACCCCAAGGGATACCGCCACCGGCTCTGCCGGTGACATAAACAAGACTATGACCCAAGCCGTCACCCTCCTCCTCGGCGTCCATGCCCACCAGCCGGTCGGCAATTTCCCGGAAGTCATCGAGGACGCCCACCAGCGCTGCTACAAGCCTTTCATCGAAACCCTGCACGCCTATCCAGACTTCCGCTTCGCCGCCCATTTCTCGGGCTGGCTGCTCGACTGGCTGCGCGAACGCCATCCGGCCGACATGGCGCTGCTCGCCGAAATGGTGGCGCGCGGTCAGGTCGAACTGTTCAGCTCGGGCGACACCGAGCCCGTTCTCGCCGCCATTCCGCAGCGCGACCGGATCGGCCAGTTGCGCACGTTGAACGACAAGCTGGCCGCCTGGACCGGGGTAACGCCAACCGGCGCCTGGCTCACCGAGCGCGTCTGGGAATCGTCGGTGGTGCCGGCGCTGGCCGAAACCGGCATCGGCTACGTCACCGTCGACGACTACCATTTCTTCTGCACCGGCAAGGCGGCCGACGAACTCGACGGTTTCTTCAGCACCGAGGAAGACGGCACCCGGCTCGACCTTTTCCCGATCTCCGAAGCCCTGCGCTACCGCCTGCCTTTCTCGCCGGCGCACGAGGTCATCGGCTATCTGGAAAACCTCGCCGACCAGGGCCACGCCGCCGCCATCTATTTCGACGACATCGAGAAATTCGGGATCTGGCCGGAAACCTTCGACTGGGTCTACAACCGCGGCTGGCTGAAGGCGCTGATCGAGGGCGTGCTGGCCAGCCCGAAGATCCGCACCGCGACCTTTGCCGATTTCCACGCGCACAACACGACGCGCGGCATCGTCTACCTGCCGACCACCTCGTACAGCGAGATGAACGAATGGACGCTGCCGATGCCGGCGGCGGGCATCTACGCGAACCTGCTCGCCAGCGAAAAAGCGGCCGGGCGCAGCGACCTGCACCGGCCCTTCATGCGCGGCGGCATCTGGCGCAATTTCCTGACCCGTTACCCGGAAGCCAACTGGATGCACAAGCGCATGCAGGCGCTCTCGGCCCGCCTCGCCGCGCTGCCCGAAGCACCGCCCGAACTGACCGCCGACCTCTACCGCGCCCAGGCCAACGACGCCTACTGGCATGGCCTGTTCGGCGGACTCTACCTGCCGCACCTGCGGCGCGCGGTCTGGAACAACATCATCGCCCTGGAGGCCAAACTCGACGCCTTGCAGCCGCGCCCGGCAAGTGTTGCGGTCGACCTCGATTTCGACGGTAAAAGCGAAACCTTCATCCACAACGCGCAGCTGCAGCTGGTCGTGCGCGACGATGGCCTGGGCGCTGCGCACGAAGTGAGCAGCTACGCGCTGGCGCACAATTTCGGTGATACATTGCGCCGCTACCACGAGCATTACCACGACAAGATCGGCAACGCGCCGACCGAGCACCACGGCGAAGGCATTGCCTCGGCCCACGACGTCATTCGCTTCAAGCATCCGGTGGCGCCCGAAGACATCGTGCCCGATGCGCTGCCGCGCGCGCTGGGCCTCGATGAACTCGACGGCCGCAGCGTCGACGACTACTCCCCCGAGGCCACGGGCACACTGAAATTCACGCGCCCCGGCATCAGCAAGACCTGGGCGCTGAACGGATCGACCGCGACGATTGCCTGGCAGCTCAAGGGGCTTGCCGGAAAGCGCCTGACGACCTGCCTGAATCTGGCCATGCCGAGTTGCGACGGATTTCTCGGCCGCTACGTGCTGGCCGACGGCAGTATCCCCGGCGGCTTCGGCGCGGCCCTCGATCTCGCCGCGGCAAAGTCGTTGACCCTTGTCGACGGCGTCCTCGGCGGTTCGATCCGGATGGATAGCCTGATTCCGGGCGAAATTCACGGTCGACCGCAAAAAACCGTCTCGCAATCGGAAGCCGGTTTCGAAAAAATCATGCAGGCCGTAGAACTAAGCGTGAACTGGGTCATTCCCGATGATGCCTGCACCCTCCAACTAAAACTGACCATAGAGCCCACACCATCATGACCGGAACCATCTACAAACTCGAAGTCAATCCGCAAATCCCGGAACGGCTCGCCCGTCTCGAGGAACTCGCCAACAACCTGTGGTACAGCTGGGACAGCCACACGCGCAGCCTGTTCTCCAGCCTCTCACATCCGCTCTGGCAGGCCAGCAATCATAATCCCAAGATTTTCCTCAAACGCGCCGACCAGAAGAAACTGGAAGCAGCCGCCGAAAACCCAATCTTCCAGGGTGCGCTGGACCGCGTCCTTGCGGCCTACGACAGCTATCACGAGAGACCTGGCATGGCGCACGTTCATGGCCATCAGTTCAAGGAAGACGACCTGATCGCCTACTTCTGCGCCGAATTCGGTTTCCATTCCAGCCTGCCGATCTACTCCGGCGGCCTTGGCATCCTCGCTGGCGACCACTGCAAGGCGGCCAGCGACATGGGGCTGCCCTTCATTGGTATCGGACTCCTGTATCGCCAGGGTTATTTCCAGCAGACGCTGGATTCCAACGGACAACAACAACCCATCTATAACGACTCAGACTTTGACGACCTGCCGGTTTCCCCGGTGCTCGACGCCCAAGGCGAAGAGGTCCTGGTCAAGGTCGACTTTCCCGGCCGGACCGTGCAGGCCAAGGTCTGGGAAGCTCGGGTCGGCCACGTCCGGCTCGTTCTGCTCGATACCTGGTTGCCGCAAAACTCGGAGCACGACCGCGAAATCACCCATCGCCTTTACGGCGGCGACAAAACGACGCGCATCGAACAGGAAATCCTGCTCGGCGTCGGCGGCGCGCGCGCCCTCGCCGCGCTCGGCCTGAAGCCGACGATCTGGCACGTCAACGAAGGCCATGCCGCCTTCCTGATTCTCGAGCGCATGCACAGCTTGATCAGCAAGGGCATGCCATTCGAGGCCGCACTCGAAGCAGTCGCCGCCAACCTGGTATTCACCACCCACACCCCGGTTCCGGCCGGGCACGATCACTTTTCGGCAGAAATGATTCGCCACTATTTCTCGGGCTGGTGCTACGACCTCGGGCTCCCCTGGGAGCAATTGATGGCGCTCGGCGCCGAACCGGGCAAGCCCGATTTCAACATGACTGCGCTCGCGCTGCGCGGCTCGCGCCACCACAACGGTGTTTCGCGGATTCACGGCGATGTGTCGTCCGACATCTGCAGCCATCTCTGGCCGCAGATCGAGCCTTCCGAAAACCCGATGGACTACGTCACCAACGGTGTCCATTTGCAGACCTTCCTCGCTGCCGACTGGTTTGAAACCTTCGAGCGCTATCTCGGCATCGGCTGGCAGGTGCGGCAAAACGAACCATCCAGCTGGGAAGGCGTCTATCGCATTCCTGACGCCACCTTCTGGAGCATTCGCCAGCAATTGAAGTCACAATTGTTGCATCGGGTGCGCGAATCGATTCGCCGGCAACACCTGCGCAACCATGGCTCGCCAACACACCTGGACCGTCTGCTCAAATTTGC
>JBFZCS010000135.1:0-2872 GCA_041307825.1 Azonexaceae bacterium | reverse complement strand
AGCGACCGCGGCCAGCAACGCCCTCATTGGTTCGGCCTGGCCATCGACCAACCAATCCATTCCGGCCACGCCGACGAAGACGCCGAGGCTTTCATTGATCGGCAGGTTGTCGGTGAAGGCCATCAGCGCACCTTGCTGGCACTTGTCGGGGCGGCGTCGACCGGGAACAGTCCGAACAGGTAGTGACGGGCTGCTTCGATAAAACGGTTGATGGTGATTTCGCTCATGTCATCGCGTTCGCTTGGTACATACTGCAGTTTATCCATGGGACGGAGTTTATTGACGAGGCGACGCGGCGTCTGTTGTGCGCGCGTGGCCGCGGCGTAACGCGGGATGATGTTCCGTGACGTTCTGTAACGGCGGCTACTGCGCCAGCGGCCACGTCAGCGTGAAGCGGGCGCCGCCGAGCGGCGAAGCATCGGCGGTGGCAGTGCCGCCGTGCAGTTCGAGAACGCGCCGGGTAATCGCCAGGCCGAGGCCGTAGCCACCGGTGGCGCGGTCGCGCGAGCGGTCAAGCCGGGTAAATGCCGAGAAGACGCTTTCGCGGTCATCCGGCGGAATGCCGATGCCGTCGTCGTCGACGTGAACCATAATATTCCCGCCCTGCAATTCGGTACTGACGACGATCTGCCTGCCGGCGTATTTGAAGGCATTGCGCAGCAGGTTGCGCAGGGCATAGGGCATGGCCTTGCGGTCGACGTCGATGGTGAGGTTTTCCGGCAGTTTTCCGGTGTCGACCGTGATGATCAGGTCGCGACCCAGCAGGCGGATGGCGTCGACCTCGTCGCGTAGCCATTCCGCGAAGTGCACGCTGGAGAAGTGCGGCTCCGGGGTTTCGCGCTCGAAGCGGGCATAGGTCAGGCTGGTATCGATCAGGTGGTCGAGTTCGTCGAGGTCGCCTTCCATCATTGCCCACAGGCGCTCGCGCTCGGCGCGGTCGTCGGTGTCGGAGAGCATCTCAAGCGCGAAGCGCATGCGGGCGATCGGTGTCCGCAGTTCGTGGGAGATGGCCGACGAGAGTTCGCGATGGGTGGCGAGTAGTTGCTGCACCCGCTCGGCCATGCTGTTCATGGTGTCGGAGAGTGGCGCGAAGATTTGGCTGCGCGCCGCCGGCGAGCGCGCCTCAAAGTCGCCGTCGCCGAGGTCGCGCGCCGTCTGGCGCAGGGTTTCCAGATCGCGCCAGATCGGGCGTACCCAGAACCACAGCGCAATGCCGAAGATGACGCCGATCAGGCTCCAGGTGAGCAGCCGCAGGCGCAGATCGAGCGGCAGGCGGTCCTTGAGCTCCGTATTGCGGTTGGCGGCCAGTGGGCCGACCACCAGAACCTTGCTGCTGGTGCCCAGGCGGCGATACATGATGTCGCCGTCGTGATCGATGGCGATGTCGCCGGCGTCCAGCTTGTTGACCTGGGTTGCGGTCAGTGTGCTATCAAGGGTGATGCGCTCGACAATGCCCAGGCGGTAGGAGAACTTTTCGTCGAGCTCGCTGATCTTCTTTTCCCAGTCCCGCCTTGGGGTGCGGTAGAGTTCGTCCTCGATCAGGGTGATGGTGCCGCGCATGAAGCGGCGGGCGTAGTCGTCGGTGATGCCGCGTTGCGCGGTGGAGATGACGAAATCGGCGGTGAAGGCGATGGCGACGAACGAACCCATCGCCAGCAGGTAGAAATTGAAGAACAGCTTGGACAGGCTGTAGCTCCCGCCCCGCCAGCGCGGCAGCGAGACGCGGAAGAGCGAGCGGACGAGGCCCTGGCTTTTCTCGTGTCCGTTGCCGGGTTCAGTTCCAGTCATGCTTGCTGAACAGGTAGCCCTTGCCGCGCACAGTCTTGATGCGCGTCGGGTTCTCCGGGTCGTCGTTCAGTTTCTTGCGCAGCCGCGAGATGCGGGCGTCGATCGAACGGTCGAGGCCGTCGAAGCCGATGCCGCGCAGTTCCTGCAGCAGGTCGTCGCGCGACAGCACATTGCCGGCATGCGAGGCGAGCAGCCAGAGAAGATCGAATTCGGCGGTGGTCAGGTCGATCGTTTCGTTACCCAAGGCGGCGGTGCGCGTCGCCTGGCTGATGCGGAACTGGCCGAAGACCATCTTTTCGGCTTCGCCCGCCAGGCTTTCGCCGGTAGCCGGCAAACGGCGCAGCAGCGCCTTGATGCGGGCGAGCAGCAAGCGCGGCTGGACCGGTTTGGCGATATAGTCGTCGGCGCCCATTTCGAGGCCGAGGATCTGGTCGAAGTCCTCGTCGCGCGCTGTCAGCATCAGGATCACGCCGCGATAATGCGGACGCACGGCGCGGCAGACCTCGAAGCCGTCCTTGCCCGGGAGCATGACGTCGAGAATGACCAGATCCGGCTGCTCGGCGACGATGCGGGCCTCGGCGGTGTCGCCGCGCGGCTCGATCGTCACCTGCAGATCGTTCTTCGTCAGGTATTCGGCCGTCAGTTCGGCCAGGCGTTCGTCGTCTTCGACCAAGAGTATGCGTGTATTCATCCAGCAATCTTAACGGCGGCCTGTCCGGTGGTCTACCCTGTCGTACCCCAAGGGCAATCGGATCACCGACCCCTTGGCCTGCGGGGTGCGGTCGACGGCGCCCGAAGGCCGTTTTCCGGATTTGTTGCGGCAGGCTGTTGCGCGCCTTGGTTGTGGCGCAGGCCATGCCTTAGAATGCCGTCTGCGAATCATTTTCAAGGGAATGTATGTCATCCGGTGTTTTTGATCTGCCCTGGTGGGGCTATGGGCTGACGCTCCTCGGCTTGACGCACGTCACCATCGCATCCGTCACCATCTTTCTGCATCGCCATCAGGCACACCGGGCGCTTGATCTGTCGCCGTTGCCGGCGCACTTCTTCCGTTTCTGGCTGTGGCTGACCACCGGCATGGGCA
>JBFZCS010000134.1:0-7949 GCA_041307825.1 Azonexaceae bacterium | reverse complement strand
TATTCCAGCGTCAATTACAAGGATGCCCTGGCGGCGACCGGCGCCGGCAAGATCATTCGCCGCTTTCCCTGTGTCGGCGGCATCGACCTCTCCGGAACCGTGATCGAAAGCGCCGACCCGCGTTTCAGAGCCGGCGATCCGGTCATCGCGACCAGTTTCGACATCGGCGTCGCGCACCACGGCGGCTATGCGGAGATCGCACGGGTGCCCGGCGACTGGGTGGTGCCGCTCCCTGACGGACTGTCGCTTCACGATGCCATGGCGCTCGGCACCGCCGGATTTACTGCGGCCCTCGCGGTGGTGCGCATGGAAGAAAATCGTCTGAGGCCGGCCAATGGCCCGGTCATCGTCAGCGGGGCGACGGGCGGGGTGGGCAGTCTGGCCGTCGATATCCTGGCCCGTCGCGGTTATCACGTTGTCGCACTGACCGGCAAGGAGAGCGAGGCCGATTACTTGCGCGGCCTCGGTGCCGCCGAGGTGATGCTGCGCGGCGACCTCGACCTGACAAAAATTCGTCCGCTGGACAATGCGCGATGGGCCGGTGCGGTGGATAATCTGGGCGGCGATGTTCTGGCCTGGATCGCCAGTACGATGGCGCAAGGCGGAACGATCGCGAGTATCGGCCTGGCGGCCAGCATGAGCCTCAATACGACAGTGGCGCCGTTCATTCTGCGCGGCGTTTCGCTGCTTGGCATCGATTCGGGTTATATAGGGGAGCCTTATCGCCACGGCGTCTGGCAACGTCTGGCAGACGACTTGCGGCCGCCGCATCTGGCCGCGATGTCGCGCAGGATAAAGTTTGCCGAATTGCCGGCAACTTTCGACGAATACATCACCGGGCGGGCCAAGGGGCGCGTTGTCGTGGAGATTGGCGGGGAGTGAGATGACGGATCTTGTACGTATTCTGGTTGTCGATGATTCACGGCTGGTGAGGATGGCGCTTGCCAGAAACCTCAAGGGAACCTTCGACGTTCGTGAGGAAGGCGACGGCGAGGCTGCCTGGCAGCAGCTTCTGCTCGACCATTCGATCAAGGCCGTCATCTCCGATCTGCAGATGCCCAAGCTCGATGGCGCTGGACTGCTGCAACGGGTGCGCGCATCCAAGCAACGCCGCCTGCAGGAAATGCCCTTCATCGTGGTGTCCGGCGAGGAGACCGAAGAGGAACGTGAGCGCGTCCGTCAGCTTGGCGCATCGGACTTCGTGACCAAGGGTTCGGGCAGTGCCGAGATTCTGACCCGGCTGAACAACCTGCTGGCCCTTGTCGCTGCCCGCGAAAATCTGGAGGCCGGGCGCGAGAGCATGGTGCAGGATCCGGCCAGCGGCCTCTTTTCGCGCAAGTATCTCGAGCATCAGGCGGCGCAGGCGATGTCGCATGCGACGCGTTCCGGCGTCGATCTGTGCATCATGGTGCTTGGCTTCGATGACTTCGACAAGGTGCGCGAACGACTCGGCCCGGACCTTGCCGAGCGCGTCGGTACGCGTTTCGCGAAGATGCTTGCCGGCAAGGTCAGAACCGAGGATTCGCTCGGGCATTTTGGCCCGGGGCAATTTTCGATTGTTGCGCCGGGGACGTCGCCACTACTGTTTACCGGCTTCGCGGAGCGCGTGAGGGAAGCGGTCGAGGTAGCGCATGTGCCGGTCCAGGGACAGCCGGTTTCGTTGACGGTCAGTATCGGCGTGGCCAGTTTTCCGGTCGATGCGGAGGATTCGGCACTGGCGCTGCTGGAGTTGGCGGGACAGCGGATGCGCGAGGGCATGCAGGCTGGTGGCAACCGCATTGTTTCCGGTGATGGCGGGCCGGCGCTGCTGCGCCAGATCAAGCTGCCAAGAGCGCTCGAGCTGATCGCGGCGCGCCGCAATGAGGTGGTTCGCCCGCATCTGGCACAGCTCGGCATCGAGTTGTTGCCGTTGCTGCAGTTGATGAACCAGGATTTGGCTTTGAATCTGCCGATGGCGGATATCGAACGCCGCTTAAATGACCGGGCAAGCGAGAATAAATAGTCCGGCAATTTTTTTGATGTGCAGGAATTCAAATTAGAGGAAGAGATATGACGACGTACAAGGAATTCCACCAGTATTCCATCGACAAACCGAACGAGTTCTGGACCGAGCAGGCGCAACTTGTCGACTGGAAGGAGCCGTTTACCCAGGTTTGCGATTATTCCCGGCCGCCGTTCGCCAAGTGGTTCGTCGGCGGCAAGACCAACCTCTGCCACAACGCCGTCGACCGCCATGCCGCCAAGCGCCCGAATGATCGCGCGCTGATCTTTGTGTCGACCGAAACCGACGAAGAGAAGATTTACAGCTTTGCCGAATTGCAGCGCGAGGTGGAGCGCATGGCGGCGATCTACCAGAGCCTCGGCGTCAAGAAGGGCGACCGCGTCCTGATTTACATGCCGATGATTGCTCAGGCGACCTTCGCCATTCTCGCCGCAACCCGCATCGGGGCCATCCACTCGGTGGTGTTCGGCGGCTTTGCCTCCGGTTCGCTGGCAACCCGTATCGACGATGCC
Organism: Azonexaceae bacterium; assembly: GCA_041307825.1. Lineage (GTDB taxonomy): Bacteria > Pseudomonadota > Gammaproteobacteria > Burkholderiales > Rhodocyclaceae > Azonexus. The sequence goes on along the minus strand of JBFZCS010000134.1, from coordinate 5,435 downwards.
AAGCCGGTGCTGATCGTTTCCGCCGATGCCGGCATGCGCGGCGGCAAGGCCGTGCCCTACAAGCATCTGCTCGATGAAGCCATTGAGCTGGCCGAACACAAGCCGGCCAAGGTGCTGATGGTCGACCGTGGTCTGGACAAGGCTTTCAACAAGGTTGCCGGTCGCGACGTCGATTACGCCACCCTGCGCACCCAGTTCATGGATGCCAAGGTGCCGTGCGAATGGCTGGAATCCTCCGAGCCGTCCTACATCCTTTACACCTCCGGTACGACGGGCAAGCCGAAGGGCGTCCAGCGCGATACCGGCGGTTACGCCGTGGCGCTGGCTTCGTCGATGAAGCACATCTATTGTGGCGGCGAGGGTGAGACCTTTTTCTCCACCTCGGACATTGGCTGGGTGGTCGGTCATTCCTACATCATCTACGGCCCGCTGATCGCCGGTATGGCCACCGTGATGTACGAAGGCACGCCGCTGCGTCCGGATGCCGGCATCTGGTGGCAGATCGTCGAGAAGTACAAGGTGAACGTCATGTTCTCGGCACCAACCGCCGCCCGCGTGCTTAAGAAGCAGGATCCGGCCTACATGCACAAGTACGACCTGTCCTCGCTCAAGCACATCTTCATGGCCGGCGAGCCGCTCGATCAACCGACCCATGAATGGTTCATGAATGAGCTGCAGAAGCCGGTCATCGACAACTACTGGCAGACCGAAACCGGATGGCCGATGCTGGCAGCGCTGCCGGGCGTCGAAAAAACACCGATCAAGTACGGTTCGCCGTCCTTTCCGGTGTACGGCTACAACCTGCAGATCTTCCGCGAAGACGGTTCGGTCTGCGGCGCCAACGAAAAGGGTATCGCCGCCGTCATCCCGCCGCTGCCGCCGGGCTGCCTGTCCACCGTCTGGGGTCAGGACGACCGCTTCATCAGCACCTATTTCACTTTGTTCAAGGAGCCGCTGGTCTATTCCTCTTTCGACTGGGCGATCAAGGATGACGACGGTTACTTCACCATCTTGGGGAGGACCGACGACGTAATCAACGTCGCCGGTCACCGTCTGGGTACCCGTGAAATCGAAGAGGCGATCCAGAACCACCCGGCAATTGCCGAAGTGGCGGTGGTTGGCGTCGAAGATAAGCTCAAGGGCCAGGTGCCAATGGCCTTTGCCGTCGTCAAGGATGCTTCCAAAGTCGCCACGCCCGAGTTGGTCAAGGCGCTGGAAAAGGAAGTTTTTGCCACGGTTGACAGCATTCTCGGTGCCATTGGCCGTCCGGTGCGGGTCCATTTCGTGACCGGTCTGCCCAAGACCCGTTCCGGCAAGATGTTGCGCCGTTCGCTGCAGGCGCTGGCTGAAGGCCGTGATCCGGGTGATCTGACAACGATCGACGATCCGTCGACGCTCGAGCAGATCAAGAACGCGCTGGCCAGCTAGATTCTTCCGCTGCGCTTCGCAAAAAGCCCGCCGGCGCAAACCGGCGGGCTTTTTTTGCGCTGCCACCGAAATAATCCGCCCTTGTGGCGGATGCTAGAATGCGGCTCAGGCCAATCCTTCAGTAGTTCCCAGTCCATGATTTACGAAACCGTAGCCGCTGTCGACCTGGGCTCCAACAGCTTCCGCCTGCAGGTTGGACGCGTGGTGGATAACCAGATTTATACCCTTGACTCGCTGAAGGAGTCGGTGCGTCTGGCTTCAGGGCTGACGGCGGACAAGCGCCTCGACCCGGGATCGCAGGCGCGGGCGCTCGAAGCGCTGCGTCGCTTCGGCGAGCGCCTGGGCGGTCTGGACAAGGGCGCGGTGCGGGCGGTGGCAACCAATACCCTGCGCGTGGCGAAGAACGCCGAGGAGTTTCTCCCGCTCGCCGAGGAAGCGCTCGGCTTTCCGATCGAAATCATCGCCGGACGCGAAGAGGCGCGCCTGATTTATATCGGTGCTTCGCATTCGCTGCCGATGTCGGCGCAAAAGCGGCTGGTCGTCGATATCGGCGGCGGGTCGACCGAATTCATCATCGGCAAACGGCATGATCCCCTGCTGATGGAGTCGCTGTACATGGGCTGCGTCAGCTATACGCTCCGGTTCTTCCCGGATCGCAAGATCGACAGGAAACGCCTGCGCGAGGCGCAGATCGCCGCCGCCAAGGAAATCGAGCTGATCGCCCACGATTATCGGCGGATGGGCTGGAAGGAAGCGATCGGCTCCTCGGGTTCGGCACGGGCGATTGCCGATATCCTCGAAATGAACCGCCTGAACCCGAACGGTGAGAGCGGCATCAGCCGGTCGGGCCTCGACAAGCTCTGTTCCATGCTGGTCAAGGCCGGCTCGGCCGAGGCGCTCGACATCCCGGGAATCAAGAGCGATCGCCTGCCCGTGCTGCCGGGCGGGATCGCTATCATGGCGGCGATTTTCGAGGAATTGGGCATCGAGCACATGACTTATGCCGATGGCGCCCTGCGCCTGGGTGTGCTTTACGACCTGCTTGGCCGCTTCCACCACCACGACATGCGCGATTCGACGGTAGTGCAGTTCATCCGCCGCTATCAGGTCGAGGCGGATCAGGCCGAGCGTGTCGAGACGACGGCGCTTTCGGCCCTGACGCAACTGGCCGAGGGCTCGCCGTCGGAAGAGGACGTACAGTTTCTGTCGTGGGCGACCCGCCTGCATGAAATCGGGATCTCGGTCGCGCACAATGCCTATCACAAGCATGGCGCCTACATTCTGACCTATGCCGACATGCCCGGTTTCTCGAAGAAGGATCAGGTGCGCCTGGCAATGCTGGTGCTCGGTCACCGAGGCAAGCTGGAGAAGCTGGGGGCGATTGCTGCGGTCGACAGCGCCTGGCGGCTGATTTTCTGCCTGCGTCTGGCGGTCCTGCTGCATCGCACACGCGATGATCGTGTGCTTCCCGCCTGGCGGGCAACGGCCACGGCCAACGGTTTTCAGCTCGACCTGCCAGCCGAGTGGCTGCAGGCGAATCCATGGACGGCCGCGGCGCTGGCTGAAGAAGCCGCGGTGTGGAAGCAGATCGGGCGTGAATACTTTGTGAAGAGCCGCGCGCCGAGGAAGCTTGCGTGACCCCGACACCCCGTCTGCAGATCGAGTCGGGGAAGGTTGTGCTGACCGGGGAATGGACGCTTGCTGCGCTCCTGCCCGAACTTGCGCAATTGCAGAGCCGCTTGGCGGCGGATGGCCTCGCCGATCTGTCCTGGGATCTTACGGCGCTCGAGCGCCTGGACAGCGCGGCGGCGGTCCTGCTGTGGCGGGCGTGGAATGAGCGCTGGCCGGCGGAACTGAGCATTTCCGCGACCTGTCGGCGTACCCTGGAGCGCGTCGCGGCGGCACCGGTCGTCAGTGGCACGGGGAAGGCTAGGCTTCCCGGACCGGTGGAACGCATCGGTTATCTGGTGCTCGGGGTGCTCGACAATGCCAGGGGACTGGTGACGATGTACGGGCAGATGCTGCTCGATCTCGGGTATCTGCTTCGCCACCCGTCCGAGATGCCGTGGAAGGAAATTGGCGCGAATATCTACAAGGCCGGGGCACTGGCCCTGCCGGTCACCGGGCTGGTCGGGTTCCTGATCGGCGTCACCTTGAGTTACCTCTCGGCCCTGCAGTTGCGCAGCGTCGGCGCCGATCTGTTCATCGTCAATATTCTCGGTATCTCGATCATTAGGGAGATCGGCCCAGTGCTGGTGGCAGTGCTCGTCGCCGGTCGCTCAGGGTCGGCGATGACTGCGCAGATCGGCGTGATGCGGGTGACCGAGGAAATCGACGCGCTGTCCGCGATGGGCGTTTCGCGCAGCATTCGTGTGGTTTTGCCCAAATTGCTGGCGTTGACCGTAGTAATGCCGTTGCTGGTGCTGTGGGCATCCGGCATTGCGCTGATCGGCGGCATGCTTTCGGCGCTGCTGCAGCTCGATATTTCGCTGGCCCATTTCGTCGAGAACCTGCAGCGCGCGGTGCCGGTTGCCAATCTCGTCATCGGCCTTTCAAAGGGTCTGGTTTTCGGGTTCATCATCGCCTGGGTCGCCTGTCACTTCGGCTTGCGCGTCAAGCCCAATACCGAAAGCCTGTCGGCCAATACCACGACATCGGTCGTCACGGCGATCACGCTGGTGATTCTGGTCGACGCGGTGTTTGCGATTGCCACGCGGAACATGGGGATTCCCCAGCTATGAACGGCAAGGCGAATCCGGCGGTGGTCGAAATGCGTGGCTTGAGTACGCGCATCGGCAACCGTTACGTGCATCGCAACCTTGACCTGCGGGTCGAACGCGGCCAGATCGTCGGGCTGGTGGGCGGTTCGGGCAGCGGAAAGACGACGCTGCTGCGCCAGATTCTGGGCTTGATCCAGCCGGCAGCGGGAACCGTTCGCCTGTTCGGGCAGGACCTCGGCGGCGCCGGCGCGGTGGCGCAGAGCGCGATGTTGCAGCGGCTGGGCATGTTGTTCCAGGGGGGCGCGCTGTTCTCGGCGCTCCCGGTGTTCGACAATATCGCCTTCCCCCTGCGCGAAATGAAGCGTCTCGATGAGGATTGGATTCGCCGCCTGGTCAATCTCAAGCTCACGTTGGTCGAACTGGAGACGGAGCATGGCAGGCTGATGCCCGCCGAACTTTCCGGCGGCATGGTCAAGCGCGTCGCGCTGGCCCGCGCCCTGGCGCTCGAACCCGAGCTGTTGCTGCTCGATGAACCGACCGCCGGCCTTGATCCCGATCGCAGCCGGAGCTTTGTCAAACTGCTTGGTCAGTTGCAGGGCGAACTCGGGCTGACGGTGATCATGGTGACGCACGACCCGGAAACGCTTGCCGGCCTGGCGACGCATATCGCCGTGCTGGCCGAGCAACATATTGTAAAGTTCGGCACTGCGGCGGAGGTCATGGCCGGAGATCATCCCTTTCTCGCCGGTTTCCGGGATGGCGACAAAACGAGGTTGTTGTAGGATTCGTCAATGGAAAACAAGTCGCATGCCTTTATTGCCGGTTTGTTCGCCCTCCTTCTGGGGGCGGCGGCGCTCGTCGCCCTGGGCTGGTTACGCGGTACGCAGGACAACCTGCGTAATTATGTCGTGGTCACCAAGTACAACATCGGCGGGCTCAATCAGGAGGCTCAGGTCCGTTATCGCGGAATCCGCGTCGGCAAGGTCAAGGCGATCAAGCTCGATAGCGAAAATCCGAGCGACATCCTGATCACGATTGCCATCGTCGACAACATTCCGCTGACCAAGGGCACGGTCGCCAAACTCGCCTATCAGGGCGTTACCGGGATTGCGCATGTGCTGCTGGTGGATAGCGGGAAGAACCCCGAACCCCTCCTGGCCGACGCTGGCAACCCGCCGCGCATCGCCATGATTCCCTCGCTGCTCGACGAGGCGAGCGAGAGTGGTACTGCGGCGCTACGCCAGGCGCAGGAGGTCATGGCGGCGATCAGCGCGCTGCTCAATGAGG
>JBFZCS010000133.1:0-3775 GCA_041307825.1 Azonexaceae bacterium | reverse complement strand
TCGTGTTTGAAGGCGGCGTCGAGTTCTCATTCAACCAGTACCTCATCGCCGCCGATGAGCCCCTGTTGTTCCACACCGGGCCGCGGCGGATGTTCCCGCTGGTGCGCGAGGTCGCGGCCAGTGTGCTGCCGATCGAATCACTGCGCCATATCGGTTTCTCCCATGTCGAGGCGGACGAATGCGGCTCCCTCAACGACTGGCTCGCCGCAGCCCCGGGCGCCGTGCCGCTCTGTGGCCAGGTGGCAGGCCTGGTGTCCATCAACGATATCGCCGATCGAGCCCCGCAGACCCTGCAGAACGGAGAGACGCTTGACCTGGGCAGCCACCGGGTGCGCTGGTCGGACACCCCGCACCTGCCGCACAGCTGGGACTGCGGGCTGCTGAGCGAGGAACGTACAAAGACGCTGTTCTGTGGCGACCTGTTCACTCAGGGCGGGGCGAAGCTGCCCGCGCTTACCGAGGCGGATATTCTCGAGCCCAGTGAGGCGTTCCGCGCGAACATGGATTACTTCTCGCACACGAAGTACGCGGGCGAGATGCTGGAACGGCTGGCATCGACGGCACCCGAAACCCTTGCCTGCATGCATGGCAGTGCCTGGCGGGGCGACGGCGCGCGACTCCTGCGCGCACTGGGCGACAGGCTCGCCTGAAGCAGCCCGGTTCAGCCCGACGCTTTTACGTTCCAGGAACGCGCTGCCGCGCCCAGCGCCCGCGCCCGCAACTGTCCGCAGCCGCCTTCCACGTCCTGCCCCGCGGAGTGGCGCAGCTTGGTGAGCACGCCGCGCAGGTGCAGACGGCGCGCCATCTCGGCCGCGCGTTCCCAGCTCGGGCGGCGGTAATCGAAGCCGTCGACGCCCTCGACGCTGTTGTAGGGAATCAGGTTCATCACCGCGTATTTGCCAGCCAGCAGGCGGGCAAGCCGCTCCAGTTCGGCCTCGCTGTCGTTGATCCCTTCGAGCAGCGTCCACTGATACTGGATCGGGTAGCCAGTGCGGCGGGCATAGGCCTCGCCCAGCTCGACCAGTTCGGCCGGCGCGATGTCCGGCGCCCTGGGCAACAGGCATCGGCGCAATTCATGATCGGTGGTGTGCAGCGAAAGCGCCAGGGCAGGCTTCACCGCCGACTGCGGCAGTCGCTCGAACACGCGGCGGTCGCCGACAGTCGAGAACACCAGGTTCTTGTGGCCGATGCCGCCTTCCACCCCCAGCAGCTCGATGGCGTCCAGCACGTTGTCGAGATTGTGGGCCGGCTCGCCCATGCCCATGAACACGACCTTCTTCACCGGGCGACGGCAGCGGGCCAGCACCACCTGCGCAACGATTTCCGCGCCGGAGAGCTGGCGCAGCAGACCGGCTCGGCCGGTCATGCAGAACACGCAGCCCACCGCGCAGCCGACCTGGGTGGAGACGCACACGCCATCGCGCGGCAGCAGCACGCTTTCCACCGTCTGTCCATCAGCCAGTTCCACCAGCAGTCGGGACGAGCCATCCTCGCCGGCGTGCTCGGAATGCACACGCGCCACGCCGTTCAGTTCATCGAACAGCGCCGGAAGATCCTCGCGCAGTGCCAGCGGCAGAAAGTCCTCGGCGCGGCGCCGCTTGGTGTCGAGCGAGCGCCCCTGCACCCACGCGCGCAGCACGCGCCCCTCATGGCAGGGCGCGGCGCCGTGATCGCGGAGGCGTTGGCGGAGTTGGGTTAGTCGCATGGCGGGCGGATGGTAGCAAAGCGGGCTGCGGCCGGCTACGGGTTCATGCAAGGCCTCGTGCCTGACATCGCCAACCCTCTTCTGCTTGGGTGCGAAAACCTTCACTGACCGGATAATGCAGGCATCCATCAGCAAACCGAAAGAGGAAACCGCCGCCATGCCCTTCATCAGGATCTTTCCCTTGCAGGAAACCGAAGCTGTCGGGCCGGAGGATTTCGGCCTGGGCAACCCGGCCCGCTGCCGCGCCGAACGGCGCTTCGGCGCCCGTGAGTTTTGGCTCGCCATCAGCCAGATCGTCGCCTACGAGGAATGCCCGCTCTACCTCATCTGTGACACAGAGCCCAACGGGCTGGTCAACGGCATACGCATCCGCCTGGCCGATGGTGACATGCTGATGGTGCCGGATGATCCCGTAGACGACGAGCCCGGCTTTGCCACCGCGCTGGAACTGGCCGCAGGCGGGCGGATCGCCGAACTGGGCTATTCGCGCTATCTCGCCGAGTTGGAACGCAAGAAGCTGATCTGAGCAGGCACCTTACCGAGGCTCGATCATCCTGGGGATGATCAGAAGCGGTCTGTGAACCGATTTATTCTTTCACCCCATATTTCGAAATTGATCCACCCCCAAAATGAGATTCCATTTTCAATCAACTTACCGATTAAGAGACCACAAATGGAAGTTTCCATCCGCGAATCGAAGGCCCATCTGTCGCGCTATCTGCCCCAGGCCCGCCAAGGCACCGCACTGGAAATCACATCCCACTGCCGTGTCGTTGCCCGCGTGACGGGCGTTGCCGAATCAGGTATGCGGCGTTGGGCGAACTGATCGCCAAAGGCGCTGAGCCTGATCGGGAGGCCTGCGCGATAGGGGGCGCTGGCGCGGACGGCGTTCTTCGTCCTGCTCTACTGGCTGCTGGTGTGGCTATTCATCTGACGCCGTGCGCGACAAAAAAACGGGCGACCGACATGCAGCGGTCACCCGTTCCTGCGGTTTATTGATCCGGCCAGATTTATTCGCGAGTCCGTTCGTGCTGAGCCTGTCGAAGCACTGCCCGTCGACAGGCTCAGGGCGAACGGTACTGATGTTTAATTCGTGCCGGATCAATAGGCTGGCGGCATCATCGCCAGCCGGACAGCGATTTGCTCAGATTTCGAGCCGGGTGATCCGGCTGCCATTGACGGTCGCGGTCGCCATCAGGCCCGAATTCGTCAAAATGTAGCTGACGATCGGCTGCTGTGCAGTCTGGGTGGTGACCTGGGCCGCGGCACCGGCCGTCGCCACGGCAACCGAGCCATCGACGCCCGCTGTCCATCCGCTGCTGGCCTGGAAGCTCTTGAGCGCGTCCGCGGTCATGAACAGAATGAACACCGCCTGCGATTGCGCGCCGATCTGCCATCCGAAGGAGCCCTCGGTCATCCTGTAGTAGCCGGTGCTCTTGCCGCCTTCGCGCATGACGCCCCGTCCATGGGCGCCACCGACCATGAAGCCGGCCGAAACGAAGGTCGGGAATACAAGGACGCCTTTTGCCGAATTCACCAGGTCGCGCGAGCCGGGGACTTCCGTATAGAGCCGGGACAGTGCGCTGTCGGCTGCCGAATCGATGGCCTTCCGCTGTGCGGCCGGATCGCCCGAAGCGCCGGACGTGGTGGTGCAGCCAGTGGTGGTCAGGACGGTGACAGCTACCATCGATGCACCGGCGGTCATGAAATTGCGTCTGCTTTTGTCCATGGGACATGCCTTTCTTTTCAGTTGAAAAAAAACCAAGCCGCCACTATGGGCGGTTCGACAATGATGACCGCACCTGCACCCACGTAAGCGGTACTCATGATATAGCATGAAGTTGCGATTTCGTTATGGCGGATCGCAGCGTCGGGGCACGGCGAGCATTTCTTGCGACGAGCCATCGCCGCGAGGCCGCGGCCCACAAAACGTCAGCCCCGCCAAAGCCGCCTTTTTAGTTATTCTGTGGGGGCGCCTCGCCCCGATCAGCCTGCGCAGCCCGGGGGGCTTCCGCCGGTCAAGCGTTCGCCTGCAGCACGTAGAAGGTGTAGCCGTAGACCTCGCTCCAG
>JBFZCS010000132.1:0-9587 GCA_041307825.1 Azonexaceae bacterium | reverse complement strand
CGAAGCCGGTCTTGCCTTCCAGTCGTTGCGCCGAATAGTCGAGCGCGGCGGAAAAGCGATGCGGCGGGTAGTAGCCGTTGATCCGCGCGATGGTCGCGCCCTTCTCGTCAAGCAGCAGGATGGTGGGTGTGAACTGCACCTTGAGGTGTTTGGCGAGATCTTTCTCCGCACGCGTTACGCCGTCGAACCAGACGGTCTCGCGGTCGCCCCAGATATTGAGGCCGATGGCGACGAATTTCGCCTTGGTCTTGTCGACGATCGCCTTTTGCGAGAAGTTGGTTTCCAGCAATGTCTTGCAGTAGGGGCAGCCATCCTGGCCGAAATACAGCAGCAGGCGCTTGCCGCCCTTTTTGGCGCTGGCGGCATCTTCCGGGAAATTGAGGAAAGTCTCGGCAAAAAATGGCGGCAGATCGACCGCATCCGGGTTTCCAGCCTGGGCAAGGGCCGGGGCAGGCAGGAGCGCGGCAAACGACAACATTGCAACAGCAAGTGCGGTGAACAGGCGATTCATCATCCTTGGGTCTCCTGCGTTTTTGTCTTGGTGGCGTATGTCAGCCGGGGCGGCTTCACGGTCGAATCATACACAGCTCCGGCGAAATCTTGTTCGCCTAGCGATTTCCTGCGCTGTGAAGGCGGAAACGACGAGCGGCAAATGCCGCTGGCGGGTGTGTTTTTTTGGCATTCCGGTTGTTACAATAGTCAAATTGCCTTCCTTCGGCGTCGGCCAGACATCCTTGGATGTTCGGCCATTTCTTTTGTTTTTACACGCGAGATCAAGATGCAACCTACGGTCAAACCCAAGAATCCCAATTTTTCCTCCGGCCCGTGCAGCAAGCGTCCGGGCTACAACGTCGCGACGCTGCAGATCGACACGCTGGGCCGTTCGCATCGCTCGGCGCTGGGCAAGAAGGCGCTCGGCCTGGCGTGTTCCGAGACGGCGCGTATTCTGGGTCTGCCCGAGGGCTACCGGGTTGCGGTCGTGCCGGCCTCGGATACGGGCGCGGTGGAGATGGCGATGTGGTCCCTGCTCGGGGCGCGTGGCGTCGATGTGCTGGCCTGGGAGTCCTTCGGTTCGGGCTGGGTTGCCGACATCGTCAAGCAACTGAAGCTGCCCAACGTGAACAAGATCGAAGCCGGTTACGGCGAGATTGCCGATCTCGCGCGTGTCGACTTCAACAACGACGTGGTCTTCACCTGGAACGGCACCACCTCGGGCGTCAAGGTTCCCAACGGCGACTGGATCGCCGCGGACCGCGCCGGCCTGACCATTTGCGACGCGACCTCCGCCGTGTTCGCCATGGCGCTGCCTTGGGACAAGCTCGATGTCGTGACCTACTCGTGGCAAAAGGTGCTGGGCGGCGAGGGTGCCCATGGCATGCTGATTCTGAGCCCGCGCGCCGTGGCGCGGCTGGAGAGCTATTCGCCGCCGTGGCCGATGCCGAAGATTTTCCGCATGACCTCGGGGGGCAAGCTCACCGAGGGACTGTTCAAGGGCGAAACCATCAATACGCCGTCGATGCTGTGCGTCGCCGACTACCTGGATGCGCTGGCCTGGGTCGACAGCATCGGTGGCGTGCCGGCCACCATGGCGCGCAGCGAAGCCAATTTGAAGGTCATCGCCGACTTTGTCGCCGCCAACGACTGGATTTCCTTCCTCGCCAAGGATCCGGCGACCCGCTCCAACACCAGCGTCTGTCTGACCCTGGACGTCAGCGCCGAGCAGGTCAAACAACTGGTGAAGCTGCTCGATACGCACGCTGTGGCTCACGACATCGGCGCTTACAAGGATGCGCCGGCCGGCATTCGCATCTGGTGCGGCGCGACCGTGCAGACCGAAGACCTGCAAGCCTTGCTGCCGTGGTTGAGCTGGGCCTACAACGAAGTCAAGAAGGCCTGAGCCGAGACAATTCGTCCGCTGCGCGCGCATATTAAAAAGGGAGAGACAGTTCATGTTCAAAGTACGTACCTACAACAAGATTTCAGTCAAGGGACTGGGGCGCTTTTCACGCCAGAACTACGAAGTGGGCAGCGATATCGGCCACCCGGATGCCTTCCTGCTGCGCAGCCAGAAGCTGCAGGGCGTGGAAATTCCCGAGATGCTGCTGGCGGTGGCCCGGGCCGGCGCCGGTGTAAACAACGTCCCCGTCGCCGAGTACAGCAAGCATGGCATCGTCGTGTTCAACACGCCGGGCGCCAACGCCAATGCGGTCAAGGAACTGGTGATGGCCGGCATGTTGCTGGCCACGCGCGGCATCTTGCCTGGCCTGGCCTATGTTCAGTCGCTCACCAGCATGACCGATGCGGGCGAAATGGCGCAATTGCTGGAGAAGGAAAAGTCACGCTTCGCCGGCGGCGAGATCAAGGGCAAGACGCTGGGCATCGTCGGCCTGGGGGCGATTGGCTCGATGGTGGCCGACATGGCGCTGGCCATGGGCATGAAAGTGATCGGATTCGACCCGGCGCTGTCAATCGACGCCGCCTGGCGTTTGTCCAACGCGGTCACCCGCATGGAGAACTTGTCGACCCTGATGGCCCGCTCCGACTATGTCTCGCTGCACGTGCCGGCGCTGGATGCGACGCGCCACATGATCAACGAGGATGCGCTGGCCTCGATCAAGAAAGGCGCCGTCCTGCTCAATTTTGCCCGCGAAACCATCGTTGACCCGGCGGCTGTACTGAGCAGCCTGGACCAGGGCAAGCTCGGCACCTATGTGTGCGACTTCCCGGAGCCGGCGATGCTCGGACGGGCGGATGTGATCGCCATGCCGCACATTGGCGCCAGCACCGAGGAATCCGAGGAGAACTGCGCGGTGATGGCGGTCAACCAGATCATGGATTACCTGGAAAACGGCAACATCGTCAATTCGGTCAATTTCCCGGCCGTGAGTATGCCGCGCTCCCCGGGTACGTCGCGCATAACTTTCGCCAACGACAACGTCTCCGGCGTCCTCGGTCATGTGCTGTCGGTCCTCGCCGAGCACAAGGTCAATGTCATCGACATGATGAACAAGAGCCGCGCCGAACTGGCCTTCAACATCATCGATGTCGAGCGCAGTCCGAGTCCCGAGGTGATCGCAGCCATCGAGGCGACGCCGCACGTCATTCGTGTGCGGGTTCTCGGCGCCTGACAGGCAGATGAAATTGCAGGGGTTTCCTGTCGCGGGCCGGGGTTTCGCTGAATCAGCGTTTGGCACGATAATCGCGAAATGGACGAGCGCCGCAAAAATCTGCGCATTCGAGCGCGCATTCAGTGCAACTTGTTGATTTCGGCAACTGGCAAGCGCTATTCCGGAAACACCAAAAACATATCGCTGGGGGGCGCCGAATTCGAGGCTGCCGAGTCGATGACTCGTGCGGGTCAGTCCGTGGCCGTGGGCACACCGGCCATACTCACTTTCATGCTGCGTCGGGGAAGCGCTTATCAGGAACTCAAGATGCCATGCCGGGTACGGTTCGTCTCGGCCAACATCGCCGGCCTTGAATACACCGCGTCCATGCCAACTCTGGAGGAACGGGCTGCCCTGGAGAAAATGCTCGAAAACCGTTCCAGTCGCCTGGATTGAGCGTTTGGGGGCGTCACCTGACTAGTGCCGTTGGCCTCGATCCGACGTTCCGGGCCTGCCCGATTGGTCAGGCTACATTCGTTAGCTTGATAGGAGTATTCTCGCGCTCCAGACGAAGCAGTTCCGACGACAGGCCTACCTGCTGGCCTGCGGTAATCATCCGAAGCCCCGCGTGCCATTCATACTTTACATCGCTGGCATGAACGCCGGCGCAGAAGAGCGCGTAAGCCATCTTGTTCAAATCGGCATGCTTGATGCGCCGGCCGTCACCCAAGGTGGCGACGAATACGTTCCTGATGAGCGCTATGCTTGCTTGGTTTGCCATGACAATCTCCTATGGACGTAGCCTAAGGCCTTGTCCATCGAGTTATCCGTGGCGAATTTCACGCTTGTCGAGAAATATCAGCCGCTTAGGCTGAAGAACCGGTCGCTGCAACTACCCCTTGGGATTGACTCCAGGCTTCCTGCCGGGCGCCGGCCGCGGGATATAGCCGGCAATCCGGCACTGAAACCCCTCCACGGGCTTGCCATTGGCGTAACTGGTGACGCTGCATCGGGAGATGTCGCCCTGGGCCGACAAGGCCGACAGGGATAGCCTGACCTCTTCAAGCGAGATGCCGGTTGCTGCCGCAATCTCCAGGTCGAGCAGTTGGCCGTGTTTCTTCAGGTATTCAAAAACCTCGGAAGTGCGCATGTGGAATCCCTTTCTGAAGGTTGTGGCGCTGGTTTCTCGAAAGCAAAAGCCATCCCGGAGGATGACCTGCCGCTAAATATACTGGTGGGCCCGCAGGGACTTGAACCCTGGACCAAAGGATTATGAGTCCTCTGCTCTGACCAACTGAGCTACAGGCCCGAACTCTTCAGGTGCCGCTGGTGTCCAGGAAACTGCGCAGTTTGTCCGAGCGACTGGGGTGACGCAGCTTGCGCAGGGCCTTGGCTTCGATCTGGCGGATGCGCTCGCGGGTAACGTCGAACTGTTTGCCGACTTCTTCCAGCGTATGGTCGGTGTTCATCTCGATGCCGAAGCGCATGCGCAGGACCTTGGCTTCCCGCGTCGTCAGCGTGTCGAGGATATCCTTCGTCACGCCGCGCAGGCTGGAATACATGGCCGCATCGGCCGGCGCCAGCGTGGCCTGGTCCTCGATGAAGTCGCCGAGGTGGGAGTCGTCGTCGTCGCCGATCGGCGTTTCCATGGAGATCGGCTCCTTGGAAATCTTCATGATCTTGCGGATCTTGTCTTCCGGCATGTCCATCTTCTTGGCCAGCGTCGCCGGATCGGGTTCGGCCCCGGTTTCCTGCAGGATCTGGCGGGAGATCCGGTTCATCTTGTTGATCGTTTCGATCATGTGCACCGGGATGCGGATGGTCCGTGCCTGGTCGGCGATGGAGCGGGTGATGGCCTGACGGATCCACCACGTGGCGTAGGTCGAGAACTTGTAACCGCGGCGATATTCGAACTTGTCCACCGCCTTCATCAGGCCGATATTGCCTTCCTGGATCAGATCAAGGAATTGCAGGCCGCGGTTGGTGTATTTCTTGGCAATCGAGATGACCAGACGCAGGTTGGCCTCGGTCATTTCGCGCTTGGCGCGGCGCGCCTTGGCTTCACCGGTGGACATCTGCTTGTTGATGTCTTTCAGGTCTTTCAGCGGGATGCCGATGTGTCCCTGGAGGGCGATCAGCTTCTTTTGCTCTTCCTTGATCGCCGGCGCGTTGCGGGTCAGGATGGCGAGATAGGTCTTGGGCGCGGCGGCGATCTCGGCGTCGACCCAGTCGAGATTGACTTCATTGCCCGGAAAGGCCTGGATGAAGTGCGGACGCGGCATCTTGACCTTCTCGACGCTGATCTGCTGGATCTTGCGCTCGGACTTGCGGACCATTTCGACCATGCTGCGCACGCTGTCGCACAGGCGTTCGATCGAGCGCGAGGTGAAGCGGATATTCATCAGCTCGTCGGAAATCTGCTGACGGAGCTTGAGGTAAGTCTTGTCCTGCGAGCCCTTGCTGGCCAGCGCCTTCTGCAGTTTGCCGTGCAGCACCTTGATGGCATTGAAGCGCACCATCGCATCGGCCTTGAGTTGCAGCAGCGAGGCCGACACGGCGCCTGCGCCGCCGTCTTCGTCCCCTTCGTCATCCGTCTCGTCACCGATGTCATCCGGCAGATCGGCGGTCGGGGCGGCTTCGACGGCGTTCGGGTCGATCAGGCCATCGACCAGTTCGTCGATGCGCATTTCGTCCGACTCGATCTTGGCGGCCATGTTGATGATGTCGGCAATCGTCGTCGGGCACGCCGAAATCGCCTGCACCATGTGCTTGAGGCCATCCTCGATGCGCTTGGCAATCTCGATTTCGCCTTCGCGGGTGAGCAGCTCGACCGAGCCCATTTCGCGCATGTACATGCGGACCGGATCGGTGGTGCGCCCAAATTCGGAATCGACCGTCGACAGCGCCTGCTCGGCCTGCTCTTCGACTTCGTCATCGTCGGTCGTGGCGGCGGCGGCATCTGACATCAGCAGGTCTTCGGCAGCCGGGGCTTCGTCGAAAACCTGGATGCTCATGTCGCTGAAGGTGGAAATGATCGTCTCGATGCTCTCGGCATCGACGACATCATCCGGCAGGTGGTCGTTGATTTCGGCGTAGGTCAGGTAGCCGCGTTCCTTGCCGAGCTTGATCAGGTTCTTGAGCCGCGTCTTGCGCGCCTCGGCATCCATCGGGGCCGGCGCCTCCGTCAGCGCGCCGGCGAGCAGCGCCTTTTCGGCAGCCTTCTCCTTGGCCTTGCTGGTACGAGCCTTGGGGACTTCCTTAGCTGTATCTTTTGCTTTTGCCTTAGCCATGACCACAATCCATGTAATTGGAGAAAACCGTAGATTATACCACAACTTAGCCGCGTTTTTCCCGGTTGGAAAGACGAATGTAATCTTGCTTTTCCTCGGGCGTCAGCCCGGCGACGCCCAGCCGTTGAACCCGGGTCTGCAACTCGTCAAAGGCGCGCTTCTGATCGCCTTCCTGGAGCTTTTCCAGCGTCGCGCGGAACTCGGTCTCCGCTTCGCCTTCGTCAAACGGATTGCCCAGAAGTTCCGCCGCGAAGCTCTCGAACAGCGCTTCTTCCGGCAGGCCGCGGATCTGCTCGCGCAGACTGGCATAGCTGGACGCTTCAGGGTTGGCCGTGACCAGCCGGTGCAGCAGCAGCAGCGCCGGACGTTCGGCGGTATCGGGCAGCAAGCTGACCGGCAATTCCCGGGCCAGTCCCGGTTTCTGCAGCACGATGCGCAACAGGTTGCGCGTCAGCGACGGGGCGCTGCGTTTCGCCTTGGGCGGTGCGGCGGGGGTGTAGGAGCGCAGTTCGCACAGGCGCTCGACCTCCTGCTGGGCAAAGCCGCTGGCTTCGGCCAGGCGCTTGACCAGTTGCAGCCGCAGCAGCGGTGTCGGCAGCTTGAGCAGCAGGGGCTTGGCTTCGTAAATAAGTTGCGCCTTGCCTTCCGAGCTGGTCAGGTCGCAGCGCTGGGCCAGTTCGCGCAACAGGAAGTCGGATAGCGGCATGGCCTGCTGAACCAGGCGGTCGAACTCCGCCTTGCCGTGGGCGCGGATGTAGCTGTCCGGGTCGTCGTCCTGCGGCAGGAAGATGAAGCCGAGGCGCTTGTTGTCGGCCAGGGCTTCCAGAGAGTTTTCCAGGGCGCGCCAGGCGGCCTTGCGACCGGCGTTGTCGCCGTCGAAACAGAAAACGATGCGGTCGACCTGGCGCAGCAACTTGGTAACGTGGGTGGCGGTGGTCGCCGTGCCGAGCGTCGCCACCACATTGCCGACACCGTTCTGGGCCAGCGCGATGACGTCCATGTAGCCTTCGGTGACGATGGCGATATCGGTTTCGCGCAGCGCCTGCCGGGCTTGCGGCAGGCCGAACAGTTCGCGGCCCTTTTCGAAGAGCGGGGTTTCCGGCGAGTTGAGGTATTTCGGCTCGCCCTGATCGATGATCCGTCCGCCGAAAGCGATGATCTCGCCTTTCGGATTGATGATCGGGATCATCAGGCGGTCACGGAAGCGGTCGTAGCGGCGGCCGGCGTCATTTTCGATGACCAGTCCGGCAAGCTTCAACTCGTCGGCGTTGTAGTCCGGAAAAACCTCCTGCAGGTTCTGCCAGCCGTCCGGGGCGTAGCCCATGCCGAAGCGGGCGGCGACTTCCCCGGTCAACCCGCGTTTTTTGCAATATTCGATGGCGCGCGGCGAGGCCTTGAGCTGATCCTTGTAGTACTGGGCGGCGCGCGCCATGATTTCGATCAGCGTTCGGGTCTGGCCGGGTTTTTCATCCTTGAAGCTGCGCCCTTCGCTTTCCGGTACCTGCATGCCGGCGCGGGTGGCGAGGTCCTTGACGGCATCGACAAAGCCGAGGCCCTGGTATTCCATGACGAAGCTGATCGCCGTGCCGTGCGCGCCGCAGCCGAAGCAGTGGTAAAACTGCTTGCTCGGGCTGACCGTGAAGGACGGCGATTTTTCGTTGTGGAAAGGGCAGCAGGCGGCGTAGTTGGCGCCAGCTTTCTTGAGCGGCACGTAGCCATCCACCAGGTCGACGATGTCGACCCGGGCCAGCAGATCCTGAATAAAGGAATCAGGAATCACGGGTTTTTAGCCGGCGAGCGCCACCTTGACCAGTTTCGAGACTTCACCCATGTCGGCCTTGCCGGCCAGGCGCGGCTTCAGTACGGCCATCAGCTTGCCCATGTCGGCCGGGCCTTTGGCGCCGGTCTCGGCGACAGCGGCGGCCACGGCGGCCGCAGTATCGGCGGCGTTCATTTTTTCCGGGAGGTAGACGGCGAGGACGCTGATCTCGAACTTCTCGGCATCGGCCAGTTCCTGGCGGCCGGCGGCTTCGTACTGGGTGACGCTGTCCTTGCGCTGCTTGGTCAGTTTTTCGATGACGGCGACGACGGCGGTATCGTCGAGTTCGATGCGCTCATCGACTTCCTTCTGCTTGATCGCGGCGAGCAGCAGGCGGATGGCGTTCAGTCGTGCTGTTTCCCTGGCCTTCATGGCCGTTTTCATGTCTTCGGTGATGCGTGCTTTGAGGCTCATGGTGTGTTTCTCGGAAAGGTCGCCGGAAAAAAGACAAAGCCGCCAGCTTTTGAGGGCGGGCGGCTCTTGATTGCGACGAAATGTACGGATTAGTACAGTTTCGGCGGCAGGGTCAGGCTACGGAGGCGCTTGTGCTGGCGTTTGACGGCAGCGGCAGCCTTACGCTTGCGCTCGGTCGTGGGCTTTTCGTAAAACTCACGGGCGCGCAGCTCGGTCAGGAGTCCCGTCTTCTCGACAGTACGCTTGAAGCGGCGAATCGCCACCTCGAACGGCTCGTTTTCCTTGACACGAATGTTCGGCATATAAATCACCCCCTTCCGTTAGGCGCCTGCCAGGTCAAGTAATCGGCAGTGCGCGCAAAATTTGCAGCCGCATGGTTGCGGCAAGCCGAACAGTATATGGCAAAAATCCCTTCTGCTTCAAGTGGTAAAATCGTTGCCGATGTTGATCCTCGGTATCGAATCCTCCTGCGACGAGACCGGTATCGCTCTCTATGACAGCGAAGCCGGGCTGTTATCGCATGCGCTGCATTCGCAGGTAGCGATGCATGCCGAGTACGGCGGCGTGGTGCCGGAACTGGCTTCGCGCGACCATATCCGACGCGTCGTGCCGCTGTTGCGTGACGCATTGGGCAGCGCCCAGCGAACCCTTGCCGATATCGATGCCGTCGCCTACACGCGCGGTCCGGGCCTGGCCGGCGCCCTGCTGGTCGGCTGCGCCTTTGCTGAGGCACTGGCGGTGGCGCTCGACAAGCCGACGATCCCTGTGCATCACCTCGAAGGGCATCTGCTCTCGCCGCTGTTGTCGAACGATCCGCCGAGCTTTCCGTTCGTCGCCTTGCTGGTTTCCGGCGGCCATACGCAGTTGATGCAGGTGACCGGCGTCGGCGCGTACGAACTGCTTGGCGAAACGCTCGACGATGCGGCGGGCGAGGCTTTCGACAAGAGCGCCAAGCTG
>JBFZCS010000131.1:0-4222 GCA_041307825.1 Azonexaceae bacterium | reverse complement strand
TGGCGGGCCTGGGTTCCGGCAACCGGGCGTTCTCATCCATTAACCGCACCGCCAGCGCCTGATCCAGGCTGCCCCAGTTGACGCCGATGCGCACCGGCTTGTCGTATTTGCAGGCCAGCTCGACCATCTGCGCGAACTGCTCGTCCTTTTTCTTGCCGAAACCGACGTTACCGGGGTTGATCCGGTACTTGGCCAGCGCTTCGGCGCAGGCCGGATGCTCGGTCAGCAAACGGTGGCCGTTGTAGTGAAAGTCGCCGATCAGCGGCACGTTGCAGTTCATCCGGTCGAGATGCTCGCGGATTTTCGGCACGGCGGCGGCGGCTTCCGGCGAATTGACCGTGATGCGTACCAGCTCGGAACCGGCGCGCGCCAGTTCGGCAGTCTGAAGGGCGGTAGCCAGATAATCCACGGTGTCGGTATTAGTCATCGACTGGACGACGACCGGCGCGCTGCCGCCGATCTTCACATGGCCAATCAGGCAACTGCGCGTCAGGCGCTTGGCAACTGCGCTCAAGGACTTACTCCAGGACCAGGCGGGCGACTTCGCCCTTGGTATGCGGCACCAGATCGACCGCCTGGCCGCGCCAGAACAGCCTGACGCCGGGCGCATAGCCGATCACCAGCGCCAGCGGCCCCTGGCCGCCGACTGCCTGCTCGGTCCCGGCCGCGCTGCGTTGCGAGAAGACCACCTTGTTGTCGCGATCGCGCACTTCGACCCAGGATTCGCCGCTGAAGACAAAGCGCAATTGCGCATTGCCCGGCGCCACAAGCACAGCGCCGGCGGCGGGCGCGGCGGCAAGCTGGGCCGGCGCCATTTCAGCGGGCGCTAGCGCTTGCGGATTCATGACCTGCTGTTGCGTCGAACCCGGCGGAAATACCGGTTCGCTGGACGCGACGGCCGCCGCCGGCACCGAACCGGAGACTGGCGCGGGCGCCACCTCCTTGCGCGACACCGAATCGATCAGTTTCTGTGCGCTTTCGCGCAGCGCCGAGAGATCGTTGGGCAGCAGGACGTAGGCCAGACCAGCCAGCGCCAGAAGAACGAAACCGGCAAAAATCACCTTCCGGTCGCGGTGCGGCTGGCTGCTCGGCATCGCCGTCCGCCGCGTTTCCGAAACGTTCAGACTGTCCGCCGGCTTCTCGAGCAGTGCATCGAGCTGCTCCATCAGCGGGTCCGGGTCGATCTGCAGCATGCGGGCATAGTTGCGCACGAAACCGCGAACGAAAGTCTGGCCGGGCAAGCCTTGCCAGTCGCCGTTCTCGAGCGCTTCGACCTGACGCGGACCAAGCTTGAGGGCCTGCGCGACATCGCTCACGCTCAGCGAGCGCATCTCGCGGGCCAGACGCAGGCGCGCCCCGACCCCCGGAACCGGTCCGTTACCGACCTCCGCGGTCGACGCCGACAGCTGATCCGGACGCTCTGATTCCATCATTCAAAATTCCCCTTGAGGAACAACTGGTATTCCTTCGACGTCGGATAGCGGCTGCGCAACTGCGATGCGTAGCTGCCTTCGCCCGCCTTGTTACCCAGCTTGCGCTCGAGCCGGATGCCAAGCCAGAGCGCCTCCGGCGTGGGAGGCTCCATCGCCTTGACCGCCTCGTTCAGGAAGATCTTCGACTCGTCCAGATTCCCGCGCAGGTAGAAGACATTCGCCAACTGGTAGCGCGTTTCCGGGACCTGGCTCTTCGCCACACGCAGCGCCTGCAGCAGATATTCCTGCGCGCCATCCATGTCGCCGGCCTTCAGCGCGCACCTGCCGGCATTCGCATAAGCCACTTCAGGCGTTTCGTAGAGCGGGTCCTTCACTGCATTCAGGAAATACTGGATCGACTGCCTGGGTTGACCGGCCTCGCACAAGAACCAGCCGTAGTTGTTGTTGATGTCCGGATTTTTCGGGGCGATCTTGAGCGCCCGCTGGAAATCTTCCTCGGCCTTGGCGATTTCCTTGAGCTGCGCATAGACCAGACCACGGACGCTGTACGCCTGAACGTGACCGGGATCGGCCTCAAGGGCGATACGCACCTCCTCGAGCGCCACCGCCGGATTGCCGGCCTGATAATAGGCGGCCGCCAGTTCGGTATGGATCTTCGCGCGGTACTTCGGGTCAGCCGGCTTCGCCTGCGGCGCATCCGTCTCGGGGACCATGACCCGTCCCGACGGCGGGCTCGTCGGCATTTCCTTGATCCATTCCAGATTCTGCTGGGCATGCGCCGCCAAGGCGAAACATGCGCCGAGGCACACAGCCAGAATCCGTTTTTTCATGATCAAAGCATTCATGGTCTTGCCTCCTGAAGGGGAATGATCCGCCCGGCTGTGCGCCGGGTCTTGTCCTGCACCTGCCCGGCCAACTGGCCGCAGGCGGCATCGATGTCGTCGCCGCGCGTCTTGCGTGTGGTCGTGACGACCCCGGCTTGCATCAGGATATCGCCAAAGCGGCGCACCCGCTCGGCCGGCGAACGTCTGAACGGCGAGCCGGGGAAGGGGTTGAAGGGAATCAGGTTGAACTTGCAATGGACCTTCTTGACCAGCGCCAGCAGTTCGCGGGCGTGCGCGTCGCTGTCATTGATGCCGTCGAGCATGATGTACTCGAAGGTGATGAAATCACGCGGCGCCTTGTCCAGATAGCGGCGGCAGGCAGCCATCAGTTCCTTGAGCGGGTATTTCTGGTTGATCGGCACCAGTTCGTTGCGCAGCCTGTCGTTCGGCGCGTGCAACGAGACGGCCAGGGCCACCGGGCACTCGTCGCCCAGGCGGTCCATGACCGGCACCAGACCGGACGTCGACACCGTGACGCGCCTGCGCGACAGACCGTAGGCGTTGTCGTCGAGCATCAGCTTCAAGGCGGCGACGGAATTTTCGAAATTGGCGAGCGGTTCGCCCATGCCCATCAGCACGACGTTGGAAATCACCCGTTCGTCACCGTGGACCGCACCGAGTGCGTGATTGGCCTGCCACAGCTGGCCGATGATTTCCGCCACCGTCAGGTTGCGGTTGAAACCCTGCTTGCCGGTCGAGCAGAAGGCGCAATCGAGGGCACAGCCGGCCTGCGTCGAAATACACAGGGTGCCGCGATCGTCTTCGGGAATGAACACCGTTTCGACGGCATTGCCGTTGCCAACATCAAACAAAAACTTGCGCGTGCCGTCATCCGACAGCTTGTCGGAGACGATGGCAGGCGGCGCCACGACCGCCTTCGCCTTGAGCTTCTCACGCAGGCTCTTGGCGATGTCGGTCATGGCATCGAAATCCGCCACACCGGAACGATGGATCCAGCGCAAGACCTGCTTGGCGCGGAAGGGCTTTTCGCCCTGCTCGGCAAACCAGGCGGTCAGGCCTTCGCCATCGAAATCCAGCAGATTGACGGTCATTCGGTGTTGGTTAACGGCCAGCGTAAACGTTGAGGCCCGGGAAGAAGAACGCTACTTCAACAGCGGCGGTTTCCGGTGCGTCAGAGCCGTGCACGGCGTTAGCGTCGATCGATTCGGCGAAGTCGGCGCGGATGGTGCCCGCTGCGGCTTCCTTCGGGTTGGTGGCGCCCATCAGTTCGCGGTTCTTGGCGATGGCGTTTTCGCCTTCGAGCACTTGAACCATGACCGGACCGGAGGTCATGAAGGAAACCAGATCCTTGAAGAAAGGACGGGCCTTGTGCACGGCGTAGAACTGGCCGGCTTCCTGTTCGGACAACCAGACCATCCTGGAAGCAACGATCTTCAGACCGTTGGTTTCAAAACGGGAGTAAATCTTGCCGATGACGTTCTTGGCAACAGCGTCAGGTTTGATAATGGAGAGGGCGAGTTCGATAGCCATTTAATTGCTCCGCAAAAGCTAGTCAGTTGAAAAACGGGCAATTTTATCAGATAAGGGCACAGCGCGCCCCGTTCAGCGCGCCGACTTTTCCGCCGTCTCAGCCAGCAAGGGCTCGCGCAGGCGGGCAAAATCGCGCGGCGCCACATATTGCAGCAACTCCTTGCCGCCCTGGTCGACCATCACGTCGAGCCCGAGTTGCGGGTACAGCAGATGGGTGCGCTTGTCGGAGACGGCGATGCGCTCGCCGGGCGCGCCGAAGCGCTGGACGATCGTTGCCTCGTCCAGATTGACGGTCGGGATCACGCTGATGGCACGAATCGGCAGCCGGTTGGCGGCGGCAAGGTCATCCGGATGCAACGTGATGCGCCGCGTCGTGCTCTCCATGTGCTTGGCCTTGAGCGCCCGCTCGCGCAT
>JBFZCS010000130.1:0-4144 GCA_041307825.1 Azonexaceae bacterium | reverse complement strand
CGTCGTGGCCGATGAACGGGTAATCCGGCGGTGCGTCGGCCCGGGCGACGGAAAGTTGCAGGGTCAATGCAAGCAGCAGACAGACGTGATAAACAAGCGCGCGCATGGTTGTCTCCAAAGGTTGGAGCGAATGTATCCCGCGCATCGAAAAAAGGAACCGCACGCATGTACCAATCCGCCCGCATCGGCATCGTTTCCATCAGCGATCGCGCCAGCACCGGCGTCTACGAAGACAAAGGTTTGCCGGCGTTGAAAGATTGGCTCGTAGCCGCGCTGCACAATCCCCTCGAATTCGTCGAACGCCTGATCCCCGATGAACAGCCGGTCATCGAACAGACCTTGATCGAGCTTGCCGCGCAATGCTGCCTAGTGTTGACCACCGGCGGCACTGGCCCGGCCCCGCGCGACGTCACCCCGGAAGCCACCCTGGCCGTTGCCGACAAGGTGTTGCCCGGATTCGGCGAAGCGATGCGCGCGGTGAGTCTGCAATATGTGCCGACCGCGATCCTGTCGCGCCAGGTTGGCGTCACTCGCGGCAACTGCCTGATCCTGAACCTGCCCGGCCAGCCCAAGGCGATCAAGGAAACCCTGGATGGCGTTTTTTCCGCCGTGCCGTACTGCATCGACCTGATCGGCGGCCCATATCTGGAAACGCGCGATGAGGTCGTCAAAGCCTTCCGACCAAAGTCCGCGCTCAAGCCTCCAGCAACTGCTTGACCACCGCGCCGGCCAGCATCAGCCCGAATAGCGGCGGCATGTAGGAAATGGTGCCGTTCACCGCGCGGGCGCGGCCATGGCTGGTTTCTTCCGGTGGCAGCGGCGCTGCACCAGATTCGTCGGTCCAGACGCAGAGCACGCCCTTGTTTACGCCGCGTTTGCGCAGGCGTTTGCGCACGATTGCCGCCAGTGGGTCGACTTCAGTCTGGCTGATGTCGGACACCTTCACCCGCGTCACATCCAGCTTGTTGCCGGCGCCCATGCTGGCGGCGACCGGCAGGCCGCGTTCGCGCGCGGTGACGATCAGTGCGACCTTGCAGTTGAGCGAGTCGATGCAGTCGATGACGTAATCGGCATCCGCCGGCAGCAGATCGGGGATGTTCTCCGGCGTCAGGAAATCGGTCAGCACAGACAGTTGGCAAGCCGGGTTGATGTCGCGGATGCGCGCTGCCATGACCGCCGCCTTCGATTGGCCGACCGTCGAGAGCAGCGCGGGCAGTTGCCGGTTGATGTTGGAGGCGGCGACGACATCCATATCGACCAATGTCAGCCGGCCGACGCCGGCGCGCGCCAGCATTTCCGCGCACCACGAGCCGACGCCGCCAAGACCAGCCAGGAAGACATGCTTGCCGGCGAGTTTTGCCAGGCCTTCCGCGCCGATCAGGATTTCGGCGCGTTCGAATTGCGGCGCGATTGTTGACAAACCCGTTGGCAAACCCGCTATTGGCAAACCCGTCATTGGAAGCGGGGCATTAGCCCGCCAACCATCCCCGCGAATACCGCTGCGCCGAACCAGTTATTGTGCAGGAAGGCCTTGAAGCAACGCGCCGGGTCACGTTCGCGAATCAGCGTGTAGTGGTAGCCCGCCACGCCGGCGGCGGCGGCCAGGCCGAGGTAGAAGGGCCAGTACAGATGCAGTTTCCAGCCGACGTAACCCAGTATCGCCAGCGTGATGCCATAACAGAGCATCACCGCTGTCACATCATGCCGGCCGAAGGTGATGGCGGAAGTCTTGATGCCGATCTTCAGATCGTCGGCGCGGTCGACCATGGCGTACTCGGTGTCGTAGGCGACGGCCCAGAACACGTTGGCGGCCATCAGCAGCCAGGCGATGGGCGTTACCGCATCCAGGTGCGCGGCATAGGCCATCGGGATGCCAAAGCCGAAGGCGATGCCGAGATACGCCTGCGGAATGGCGAGGAAGCGTTTGGTGTAGGGATAGCTGGCAGCCAGGAAGGCGGCGGCGACGGAAAGCTCGATCAGCAACAGATTCTTCAACGGTAGAATCAGCAGGAATGCGAGCAGCGCCAGAACGGCAGCCAGAACCAAGGCCTCCTTTTCGCTGACGCGGCCAGCCGCCAGCGGGCGATTCTTGGTGCGTTCGACATGCGAGTCGAAATGCCGGTCGGCATAGTCGTTGACCACGCAGCCGGCGGAGCGCATCAGCACTACACCGATCACAAAAACCCACAACACGATGAAATCCGGCGAACCCGCGCTGGACAGCCACAAGCCCCACAGCGTCGGCCAGGCCAGCAGCAGGATGCCGATGGGCTTGTCCAGCCGCATCAGTTTTTCGTATTCGGTCAGGCGTTCGGTGAGCGTCAGGGTGGGTTGGGTCATGGCAGTTGCAGCGTGGCGGGCAGGAAGACTTCGGTGACCAGAATGGGGTGATTTTTCAGCGCGAACAATGAGCGGCGTGCCCAGAGCGTGCGCGGCGGCTCGGCGAGATGGCGCACCGCGTGGCGATACAGGGAATGACGGCGATCCAGATGCTGGTATTCCAGCGCCTGGCGTTGAATGCGCGGATTGGTGAACAGCGCCGCGCCGAGCGGACGATTGCCCAGGCCGGCCAGCCCGGCCCAAGGCCCGGACAAGCCGGCGAGCGGAATGACGCTATGGGCGAAAACCAGCGGGGTTTCCGCATTGAGCAGCAGGACTTCCCGAACCATCGCCAGACGGCCGGGAAACAGCCCCAGCGTTTTGCATTCATCCAGATTGGGGGGGCCAAGCGCCTGCTTCAGCCGGATGACCCGAAAGTCAGGGCAAGCCTGCTGCAGGCGCCGCGTCAGCGAGCCGCGATCGGTCAGCCAGTGGCGCCACGCGCCCGCCTGCCATGCCGAAGTCAGCCACTGAGTTGCCATGTTCATGTCGGTTTTGAAAACGCGGATTATCGCGTTTTTATGGCGTTTCCCGCAGGCCGTGTCATGCCCGCAAGTAAGCCAGCCCGCGCGGCAGCCAGCGCGCCAGATGCCGGTCCGCTACTTCCGGTTGATGCGTCAGCAGGTGTTCGGCCGTGTTGCGCGCGGCCTCAAGCAGGTCGAGGTCGGTTTCCAGATTGGCGAAACGCAGTATCTGCTGGCCGGATTGGCGCGCGCCCATGAACTCGCCGGGGCCGCGCAGTTTCAGATCTTCCCGCGCGATGGCGAAGCCGTCGGCATAGTCCTTGATGATGCGCAGTCGCTGCCGACCGCTGTCCGATAGCGCATCACCGTACAGCAGCAGACAGGTTGATTCCCTTGCGCCACGTCCGACGCGGCCGCGCAACTGGTGCAGTTGCGCGAGGCCGTAACGCTCGGCATGTTCGATCACCATCAACGCCGCATTCGGCACGTCGACGCCGACTTCGATCACCGTGGTGGCGACCAGCAGATGGATTTCGCCGGCCTTGAACGCGGCCATCGTCGCCGCCTTTTCTTCCGCTTTCATGCGGCCGTGGACCAGGCCGATGTTCAGCTCCGGCAACAGCTCGACCAGTTCGGCGTGGCTTTCCTCGGCGGCGCGCAGCTGGAGCTTTTCCGATTCCTCGACCAGCGGGCAGACCCAGTACGCCTGCGCACCGCTCCGGCAGTAATCGCGCAGACGGCCGATGACTTCGTCGCGGCGTTTCAGCGACATCACCTTGGTGGTGATCGGCGTGCGGCCGGGCGGCAGTTCGTCGATGACGGAGACGTCGAGGTCGGCGTAGTAACTCATCGCCAGCGAACGCGGGATCGGCGTCGCCGACATCATCAGCAGATGCGGCATGAGGTTGGTATTGCTGTCGGTGTCGATCGAGCCGCCTTTCTCGCGCAGGGCCAGACGCTGGCCGACGCCGAAGCGATGCTGCTCATCGACGATGGTAAGCAGAAGATTGGCGAAGCTGACGCCGGCCTGGAACAGCGCGTGCGTGCCGACCGCGACATTGATCTCGCCACTGGCGATGCGCGCCAGACTGTCCTTCTTCGCCTTGCCCTTGGTCGCGGCGGCGATCCAGGCGACCTGCATGCCGAGCGGTTCAAGCCATTCGCAGAATTTCAGGTAGATCTGTTCGGCCAGAATTTCGGTCGGCGCCATCACCGCCACCTGGCCGCCGGCCGCCAGCGCGGGCAATACGGTGAGGGCGGCGACCAAGGTCTTGCCGCTGCCGACATCGCCCTGCAACAAA
>JBFZCS010000129.1:0-5055 GCA_041307825.1 Azonexaceae bacterium | reverse complement strand
GTGTCGCCATCCGCCTTGTTCTTGCAGGCAATCCAGAGACGGTGGCTGATTGGCTCCAGTGAAAAGAGGCCTTTCGGACAAACTTCGACGCAATCGTTGCAGGCCGAACACTTGTCGGCATCGACGACGGGCAGACCATGGGCGTCCAGATGCAAGGCATCGAAATGGCAGACTGCTTCGCAGTCGCCCAGACCAAGGCAACCCCAGGAGCATTCCTTGCCGCCACCCCCGACCACGGCTGCCGCGCGGCAGGTCTTGAGACCGGCATAACGGGCACGGGTAAAGGCTACATGCTTGCCGCCGGCGCAGGCCAGGCGCGCCACTTTCTTTTCGATATTTCCGGCATTCACGCCGAGCAGGTCGGCGATGTCCTGGCGTTGCTCGGGAGAACTCACCGTGCATTGCGCCGGCACCACGTCGCCGGTCACCACCTTTTCGGCGAATCCGCGACAACCGGGCATGCCGCAGGCGCCGCAGTTCGATTTGGGCAGCAGATCCTCGACCTGCTCGATGCGCGGATCCTCATAGACGAACAGCTTGCGATTGGCAAAAGCCAGCAGCGCCGCCAGCGCAACGCCGAGCACGGCCATGAAGCCGCCCGCCACTGCCAGATTCGACATCGATTCCATGAAGACCGCCGCACCCCAGATATGACACGCTGCAAAACATGATTGCGCGCCGTAATTGAAAACACCGCCCATGCTCCAGCCATTCGATCCGGAACCGGCGGTGACGAACTTGGTCGATCAATCGAAACGCCCGCCTTGAGAGCAGGCGCCTCGACGACCATCACGGCGCAGCCGGTAGGGTTTTCCGGCCAACGGGATGGAAAGACAGGTGTTGCCTTCCTGAACTTGCACATGCACGGTTGCGCCCTGCATGTGTTCGTGACAATTGAGAGTATAAAAAACATGTGGCGGCGCAGCAATTATTGCATTTGATCCAGCGCAAACTTTGTTGAAATTTTGCCGTCTCCAAACTTGACCGGCACTGGCGGTCCGCCCAAGCCGAACGATCCGATCGAACCGCTGGCGATGGAGGTCCGTGCCTGAGTCCCGCGTGTTGCGCTGCAATACGCTAAAATTCATTTTCTGACGCAACCTGCCTGCCCCGATGACCGCCCGCCTGCGCGAAATTCCCTACAACTACACTTCGTTTTCGGATCGCGAAATCGTTATCCGCCTGCTCGGCGCCGACAATTGGGCAATCCTCGACGAACTTCGCTCGGAGCGCGTCACCGGCCGCTCGGCGCGCATGCTTTACGAGGTGCTGGGCGATATCTGGGTCGTACAGCGCAACCCCTATCTGGAAGATGACCTGCTCGACAATCAAGAGCGGCGAGCGGCGCTGGTCGATGCGCTGCGCCATCGCCTGATCGAGGTCGAGAAGCGCCGCCGGGCGACTGAAAGCGAGGATCTGGGGCGCTCGGAAAAAGTCCGGCGTCTGGTCGAGGCGGCGCAACTTGCGGTCGACCGCTTTTCCGAGCATTTCGAACGGACTTACGACCTGCGGCGCAAGGTGCTCAAGATACTCGGCAAGCATACGCGCCGCGACAATATCGCCTTCGACGGCCTGGCCCGCGTCGCGCACGTCACCGACGCCACCGACTGGCGCGTCGAGTACCCCTTCGTCGTGCTCACCCCGGACAGCGAGGAAGAAATCGGCCACCTGGTCCGCGGCTGCATCGAAGCCGGCCTGACCATCATCCCGCGCGGCGGCGGTACCGGCTACACCGGCGGCGCCGTGCCGCTGACGCCGTATTCGGCGGTGATCAACACTGAAAAGCTGATCGACATCGGCCCGGTCGAGGAACTGGTTCTGGCCGGCCATCAAACCCCGTATGCGACCATCCGCACCGGCGCCGGCGTTGTCACCGAGCGTGTTTCCGAAGCTGCCGGATTGGCCGGGCGCGTTTTCGCGGTCGACCCGACTTCGGCCAGCGCGTCGTGCATCGGCGGCAACATCGCCATGAACGCTGGCGGCAAGAAGGCCGTGCTGTGGGGTACCGCGCTCGACAACCTGGCCTGGTGGAAGATGGTCGACCCGGACGGCAACTGGCTGGAAGTCGAACGCATCAATCACAACTTCGGCAAGATTCACGAGCAGGAAAACGTCGAATTCCGCGTCAAGCGCTTCGCCCCGGGCGGCAAGAAGCTGCTTGGTGAAGAAATCCTGACCATGCCGGGCGCTGCCTGCCGCAAACTCGGCCTCGGCAAGGACGTCACCGACAAGTTCCTCGGTGGCATCCCCGGCGTACAGAAGGAAGGCACCGATGGCATCATCGTCGCCGCCCGCTGGGTGCTGCACAAGATGCCGCCGGTCACCCGTACCGTCTGCCTCGAATTCTTCGGCCAGGTCCGCGAGGCGGTGCCGGCCATCGTCGAGATCACCGACTATTTCAAGCCGGGCGGCGCCGGGCAAGCGGCCGGCGTGCAGCTGGCCGGCCTCGAACACATGGACGAGCGTTATGTGAAGGCGGTCGGCTACGCGACCAAGGCCAAGCGGCATGGCCGACCCAAGATGGTGCTGATTGGCGACCTCGTCGGCCATGACGAAAAGGCGGTGATGGCTGCCGCCTCGGAAGTGGTGCGCATGTGCAACCTGCGCGCCGCCGAAGGCTTCATCGCGGTCGACGCCGAAACACGCAAGAAATTCTGGCTCGACCGTTCGCGCACCGCCGCCATCTCGCGCCACACCAACGCCTTCAAGGTCAATGAGGACGTGGTCATCCCGCTGCCGCGCATGGGCGACTACTGCGACGGCATCGAGCGCATCAACATCGAGCTGTCGACGCAGAACAAGCTGGCGCTGTGCGATGCGTTGAGCGAATTCCTGAAAGGTGATCTGCCGCTGCACGCCGGTGATGCCAACCTCGACAAGGAGGTGCTGATCGGCGACCGCCGGCAGGCGGCGCTCGATTACGTCGCGGCGGTGCGCCGGCGCTGGGCCTGGCTGCTGGAAAACCTCGACCTGCCGCTGGCCGAGGCCGAGTCGCACTTTGCTTCCTACGGCGTAGTGGCCGGCGATTTGACCAACAAGACCGCGAATCCCAGGCTCTTCCACCGCCTGCAGGATTACTCGGTGCGCACTTCGTGGAAGCAGGAACTGAAGCCGCGTCTGACCAAGATTTTCGATGGCGCCGTCTATCGTCCGATCATCGAGCGCATTGCGGCCATCCACGGCGAAGTGCTGCGCAGTCGCGTTTTTGTCGCGCTGCACATGCACGCCGGCGACGGCAACGTGCATACCAACATTCCGGTCAACTCCGATAACTACGAAATGCTGCAGACCGCCAACCGGGCAGTCGAACGCATCATGCATCTCGCCCGCGATCTGGATGGCGTCATTTCCGGCGAACACGGCATCGGCATCACCAAGCTGGAATTCCTGACCGCGGAAGAAATCGGTCCCTTCCGCGCCTACAAGCAGAAGGTCGATCCGGACGGCCGTTTCAACAAGGGCAAGCTGATGGCCGGCGGCGACATGGGCAACGCCTACACGCCCTCGTTCAGCCTGCTCGGCACCGAATCGCTGATCATGGAACAATCGGAAATCGGCAAGATTTCCGACATGGTCAAGGACTGCCTGCGCTGCGGCAAGTGCAAGCCGGTGTGCTCGACGCACGTACCACGCGCCAACCTGTTCTACTCACCGCGCAACAAGATCCTCGCCACCTCGCTGCTGGTCGAAGCCTTCCTCTACGAAGAGCAGACCCGGCGCGGCATTTCGCTCAAGCATTTCGACGAATTCAACGACGTCGCCGACCACTGCACGATCTGCCACCGCTGCGTCAAGCCCTGCCCGGTCGACATCGATTTCGGCGACGTTTCCGTGGCGATGCGCAACTTCCTGCGCAAGCAGGACAAGAAACGCTTCAGTCCCGGCACCTTCGCGGCGCTGACCTACCTGAATCTGAAGGACCCGGCGACGATCAAACTGATGCGCTTCGGCATGATGGAATTCGGCTTCAAGGCGCAGCGCCTCGCGCACCAGGCGGCCAAGGCGATCGGCCTGGTCCAGGATACACGTGCCCACCCGCCCGCCTCGCTGGGTGCTCCTTCGGTAAAGACGCAGGTCATCCACTTCCTCAACCGGCCGATGCCGGGCAACCTGCCGAAACGCACTTCGCGCGCCCTGCTCGACATCGAGGACGACAAGGTCATCCCGGTCATTCGCAATCCGCACAAGACAACCGAGGAATCGGATGCGGTCTTCTACTTCCCCGGATGCGGCTCCGAGCGCCTGTTCTCGCAGGTCGGGCTGGCGACGCAGGCAATGCTCTACGAAATCGGCGCGACCACCGTGCTGCCGCCGGGCTATTTGTGCTGCGGCTATCCGCAGACCTCGTCCGGCGACGAGGACAAGGGCCAGAAGATCACGACCGACAATCGGGTGCTCTTCCACCGCGTCGCCAATACGCTGAACTACCTCGACATCAAGACGGTGATCGTCTCCTGCGGCACCTGCATGGATCAGCTACAGAAATACCAGTTCGAGAAGATCTTCCCCGGCTGCCGCCTGCTCGATATCCACGAGTACCTGATGGAAAAGGGTGTCAAGCTGGAAGGCGTCGATGGCACGCGCTACATGTATCACGATCCCTGCCACACGCCGATGAAGGCCTACGCCCCACTCGCCGTAACCAAAGCTCTGATGGGCCAGGAGGTGCCGCTGACCGACCGTTGCTGCGGCGATGCCGGCTCCTTCGCCTATGCCCGCCCGGATATCGCCACCCAGGTCAAGTTCCGCAAGCAGGAAGAAATCGAGAAGGGCGCCAGCAAGCTGCGCGCCGACGGCTTCACCGGCGAGGTCAAGATCCTCACCTCTTGCCCGGCCTGCCTGCAGGGCCTGTCGCGTTACGACGACGACGCTGACACCACGGCGGATTACATCGTCGTCGAAATGGCGAAATACCTGCTTGGGGAGAACTGGGCGGCCCAGTACGTCGAGCGCGCCAACAACGGCGGCATCGAGCGCGTATTGCTCTGATTTTCGGCTGTTTTGGCAGTCGACCGCGACGGCCTTCCCGGTGAGCAAGGAAGCGCTTGCAGTATT
>JBFZCS010000128.1:0-2847 GCA_041307825.1 Azonexaceae bacterium | reverse complement strand
CGCACGTCTCCATTCCCTTCCCGCTGGAGGACCCGCTCTACGGGCTGTACCCCGACACCACGTACGAAGATTTCGGCATTCAGCTCGGCACTTTGGCGCCGCGTGGCGAGCGCGGCGCGCTCGTGGTCAACATGGACTTTCTCTCCCGCGTCGCCTCGAATCCCTTTTTCCCCTTCATTCTTGACCGGATCGAGTACGGCATTCACGACCCGCAGCCGAGGGCAATGCCGGCTCTGCCGGGAACGCTTGCCCCCAAGATGCCGCACCCCCCCAGCGCAGCGGAAATCGAGGACTTTTTCGCAGATACCTTGGGCGACGAAACACAAGGAACACCGTAAGGCGAACCGTCCCCGACAAAATGAAACGGCCCCGATTTTCCGGGGCCGTTGCATCTGCTGCTACAGCATTTCCAATTAAAACGACCCGAACATCCCGCCCAGGACGATCACCGCGATCAACGCCAGCATCGCGCCGACGACACAGCACATCAGGATGTCGATATAGCTCTTGCGATGCGTTGAGCCGCAGACCGCCAGCAGGGTAATGACTGCGCCGTTGTGCGGCAGGCTGTCCAGCGTGCCGGCGCTGATCACGGCGATGCGATGCAGCAGAGCCGGATTGATGCCCTGTTGCTCGGCGATCGCCAGATAGACCGGGCCGAGCGCGTCAAGGGCGATGGTCATGCCGCCGGACGCCGAACCAGTCAGCGCGGCGAGAATGTTGATCGATACGGCCAGCGAAACCAGCGGCCCGCCGTCGATCGACAATACCCAGTCGGCCACCGCCGTGAAGGCCGGCAACGCCGCGACGACCGCGCCGAAACCGACCAGGCTGGCGACGCTGATGATCGGCAAGACCGAGGCATTGGCGCCGGCATCCACCGATGCACGCAATTCGCTCAGGCGCTTGCGGTTGATGGCGACCAGCACCAGGATGGCGACGATCAACGCGACGATGACCGACCAGATGCCGCTGACCGAGGCGATCGAGATGCCGCCCCATTGCGGCTCGGCAAGGAAGCTGGTGTCGAGGCGCGGGATCACCAGCATCGACATCGTCAGATTGACCAGGACGACGACGATCAACGGCAATGCCGCGACCAGCAGGCTCGGCTGATCAGGACTGTGGCGTCCGTGCTTGATCTCGGCCGGGTCGAAGGCGCCGGCAGTCGTCGCCCGTTCGCGAACCACCTCGTTCTCGGACGCCGACTCGACTGTACCGCCGACGTCGCCAAAGCCCTCCCCGGCCAACCGTGCAGCGCGCTCGGCGCGCATCAGCCACCACAAACCGAATCCGAGCATGATGGCCGTTGCGATGAGGCCCAGCCCCGGCGCGGCAAACGGCGTCGTGCCGAAGAAAGGCATCGGGATGGCGTTCTGGACGGCCGGCGTGCCCGGCATCGCGGTCATCGTGAAGGTCATGGTACCCAGCGCGACCGCACCGGGCGTCAAACGATTCGGAATGTTGGCCGTGCGGAAGAGACCCTGCGCCATCGGCACGATGACGAAAAGCGCGACGAACAGACTGACGCCACCATAGGTGACGATGGCGCCGGCCAGAACGACCGCCAGTATGGCCCGCTTGGCGCCCAGCTTTACGGTCATGAAACGGGCGATGGTGTTGACCGATCCGCTGTCGTCCATCAGCTTGCCGAAGATGGCGCCAAGCAGGAACAGCGGGAAGAACTGCGCCACAAAACCGGCCGCCGCCCTCATGAAGGTCTGCGTCCAGTGCGCCAGCAGCGGATCGCCCGAGAATAGTGCCGCGACCATCGCCGCCACCGGCGCCAGCACCAGCACGCTCCAGCTGCGGAACGAGAGGCCGACGAGTACGGCCAGACCGAGGAGAATACCGAGCAAGCCCATGGCCTCAGGCCTCGGTCAGAAGATGGTCGATATTCAGCGTCGACCGCACCCCGATGTCGGCGCCGTGGGTTGCCAGGAAGGTTTCGGCGGCGCGCCGCCCTTCGTCGCGCAACATCTGGAAGAACGCCCATTCCGCAAGCATCTTGGACGAATAACCCAACTGCAGCATGATCTCTTCGCCGGCGACGCGGTGGATGCGCATCCGCGCCCACACCGCGCCCTCGCCGCTGCCCGGATCGGCGACTTGGCGTAGCAGCGCGGCCATCCGCAATTCCTTGATCAGCGGCGAGTTGAACGAAATCTCGTTCAGGCGGTTCTGGATTTCCATCGCCGTGCGCGGCGTTCCAGGTCGTTCGATCGGGTTGATCGAAATCAGGATCGTGTCGTCCGAGTCGCACTCGCGGACCAGTGGCGTGATCGTCGGGTTG
Organism: Azonexaceae bacterium; assembly: GCA_041307825.1. Taxonomy (GTDB): domain Bacteria; phylum Pseudomonadota; class Gammaproteobacteria; order Burkholderiales; family Rhodocyclaceae; genus Azonexus. The sequence continues at coordinate 554 of JBFZCS010000128.1, read as the reverse complement.
CCGGTAAAACCGCCGTCCCAGTATGGTTCGCCATCGATCTCGACGGCCTGGAACATGGTCGGCAGGCAGGCCGAGGCCATCAGCACTTCCGGGGTCAGGTCGGCATTGCGGAAGACGCGACCGCGCCCGGTATGGACATTGGTGGCGGTCACGAACAGTTTGGGGCCTGCCTTGGCCAGGCCAGCGAAATCGACGGTCTCTGCGAGGATTTTGTGCAGCGGATTGGCGCCGCCGCCAGGGATGCTGTAGGGCGAATAGAGGCGTGCTGCGAAATCGGCTGCGACGAAAGCCGGCGAAAAATCGAGCGTCCACTTTCCGGTCAGAATTTCGAGTGGACCACGCCGGAAGGGGCTCAGCAAGGCCGCATCGGCAACCTGCTTCCAGAACGCCGCGAGCGCCAGCTGCGCGCCCTGGGGACCGCCTTCGTTGAGACCATGCGCCATCACCACCGCGTTCATGGCGCCGGCGGAGGTCCCGGAAATGCCGTCGAAGGTCAGCCAGGACTCTTCAAGCAGCCGGTCGAGCACGCCCCACGTATAAGCACCGTGCGCGCC
>JBFZCS010000127.1:0-10943 GCA_041307825.1 Azonexaceae bacterium | reverse complement strand
ATCGTCGTCGACATCTCGCCGGAGGTCGATTACCCGGGCCATCCGCTGGCCGGCATCGATTTTCAGCGATACTGGGAAGCGAAAGCCTTTGAAGCGGGCGGCGGCAACTATTCGGCGCCCGCCCAGCGGGTCGGCGATTTCCTTGCCGGACGGCCGTCGACCGCGCAAGGTGGCGTCGAACCCTCTTATACGCCGGGTGTGCACTGGACCGATCTCGCCCTGTGCCTGCCGCCATTCGTGGTGTCCGCCCTGCGCGAAGCGCTGCCCGCTTTCGACAAGCAGATACACGGCTTCGCCATGGCCGATGCAGTCATGACCGGCGTTGAAACGCGCACCTCGTCACCAATCCGCATCAAGCGCGGCAGCGACTTCCAGAGCATCAACACGCGCGGCCTCTATCCGGCCGGCGAAGGCGCCGGTTACGCCGGCGGCATCCTGTCGGCCGGGGTTGACGGCATCAAGGTGGCGGAAGCCGTAGCCCTCGCGATGATCGACAGCGGTTCAGGAAGATGATCGAGCTGCCATGCAACCGAAACCGCCGCCGAATTATCTTGCCGGCTATCCGCCCGAGCTTGCCGCACAAGTCCGGCGGCTGATCGAACAAGACCGGATGGCCGACTGGCTGATGCAGAAATACCCGGTTGCACACAACGTGCGCACTGACCGGGCGCTCTACGATTACGCCCAGGAAATCAAGGAAGACCATCTGCGCAACGCCGGGCAATTGAGCAAGGTGCTGTTCGACAGCAAGCTGCACGTAATCCGCAACGCACTGGGCACCCACACCAGCATTTCACGGGTGCAGGGGGCGAAACTCAAGTCGAAGCGCGAAATCCGGGTGGCGATGGTATTCAGGGAAATGCCACCCGAGTTCCTGCGCATGATCGTCGTGCATGAACTCGCCCACCTCAGGGAGCGCGAGCACGACAAGGCCTTCTATCAACTGTGCCGGCATATGGAGCCCGACTACCATCAACTGGAATTCGACCTGCGCGCCTATCTGAGCCATCTCGCGGCCACTGGCAGGCCGCTTTGGATACCCGCGTCAGCGGACTCATAGCCTTGCCTGACGTGCGGTGGGCATGACTGCATCGATTTCACTATCGCTGGATGCTGCTGGATAGGACATTGGAGTACGCTTCAACCGACTGGTTCGGTTTATGTTCAGCCTGCTTGGCAACGGTTTGTCGCCGTTTCATGAAAAAAAAAGCGGGTGGCCGTTGCCGGCCACCCGCATGTAGATCAGCAAATTCCTTGGCTTGCTTATCTGCCCTGCTGGGCCGCCATGGCTTCCGCGATTTTCTCCTTTACGGCATCGAGGTTGAAGCTCGCGCCCTTTTGCATCGGCAAGCACAATGGACATGAATCCGCCGAACGTTCAGGCAGGGCCAGCAGGCCGTTAGAGGGCGCGAACTTTGACCGTCCTACCCTTGAGCTTGCCCGCCGCCAGCTTGCGTACGGCCTCGCGATAGATGTTGCGCACCACGGCGACATAGGTTGTCTGATCGGTTACCGTAATCTTGCCGACCTGCTCGCGTGTCAGTCCCACTTCGCCAGCCAGCGCGCCCATGACGTCGCCGGGGCGTATTTTGTCCTTGCGCCCGCCGAGTATCTGCAGCGTGACCATCGGCGGAATCAGCGGGGCTTCGTCGGCCGCCGGCAGTTCGCCGAGCTGATGCAGTTCCAGCTTGCTGCCCGTCATCTCGGCAATGGCCGCGACACGGCGCCGGTCGCCCGGGCTGCACAGGCTGAGCGCCCAGCCATCCTGATCGGCGCGGCCAGTGCGGCCGATGCGATGGATGTGGATTTCCGGGTCGGGCGTCACGTCGACGTTGATCACCGCTTCGAGTTGGGCAATATCGAGGCCACGCGCCGCGACATCGGTCGCCACCAGCACCGAGCAACTGTTGTTGGCGAACTGGATCAGCACCTGGTCACGCTCGCGCTGTTCAAGGTCGCCGTTCAGGGTCAGGGCCTGAATGCCGTTCTCGCGCAACACGTTGAGCAGGTCGCGGCATTGCTGCTTGGTATTGCAGAAGGCGAGCGTGCTGAGCGGGCGGTAGTGCTTGAGCAGGGTGGCCACGGCGGCCAGGCGGTCTTCGTTCCTGACCTCGTAGAAACGCTGGCGAATCTTGCTTTCGGCGTGCTGTTCGAGCAGCTTCACTTCCTGCGGCTTGTTCAGGAACTGTTTGGCAAGTTGCGCGATGCCATCCGGGTAGGTGGCCGAGAAGAGCAGGGTCTGGCGTTTGACCGGACAGCGCTTGGCGACGAAGGCGATGTCGTCGTGAAAGCCCATGTCGAGCATGCGGTCGGCTTCGTCGAGGACCAGCGTGTTCAGTTCGTCAAGCTTCAGGTAGCCACGCTCCATGTGGTCCATGATGCGACCGGGCGTGCCGACGACGACGTGAACGCCGTTTTCCAGGCTGGTCGCCTGATTGCGCAGGGTCGAGCCGCCGACCAGCGAGAGCACCTTGATGTTCTCTTCGAAGCGCGCCAGACGGCGGATTTCCTGCGTCACCTGATCGGCCAGTTCGCGCGTCGGGCAGAGCACCATCGCCTGCACGGCGAAGCGGCGCGGATTCAGGTTGTGGAGCAGGGTCAGCGCGAAGGCTGCGGTCTTGCCGCTACCGGTCTTGGCCTGCGCGATCAGGTCGTGACCGGCCAACGCCAGCGGCAGGCTGGCCGCCTGAATCGGCGTCATGGTCAGATAGTCGAGCTGCGTCAGGTTAGCCAGCACTGCCGGCGCCAAGGGCAGTTCACTGAAAGGCTGGGCGCTGGCTTGGCTGGTTTCGTTCTCGCTCACGACGCCGCTCAGTCCTTGCGGCGACGGGCCGGGGCCGGCTTGCGCTGGCGCTGGCCGGGGCGCTTGATTTCCTCGGCGGGTTTCGGTTTCGGCACCAGCAGGTTTTTGGCGGCGCCTTCGCCAGCCGCCCGATGCGCCAGCATGGCTGCCTTGAGTTGCTCCACGCTGAGCAGAATGGCGGCATGTTCGCCCCGGACGTTGTAGTCGGAGAGCCGGTCCTTGATGATGAACAGGCGCTCGGCCGAATCGGCCTTCCTGGGCAGTCCCTCGACGATTTTCTGGGCCGCCGGGGTCAGCGCGATGCCGCCGTCGAGCTCGACCAGCAAGCCGTTGACGGCCAGCCGGGCAAGCGCCTCGCCCAGTTTCGGTTCCGCCGGAATATTGCCGTGCAGCAGGTCGATTGCCGCCATGATCTCGACCAGCGTCGCCGGTCGTCTTTTCGCGGAAAGCGCCGTGGCCAGCAGGAGCAGTGCATCAATATCGTGAATCGGCGTCATGAAGAAGCTCCCAAGGCTCGGGGTGGATAAACAGTAAGTATGCGCCGCGTTCGGGCCATTCCGCGAGTCGGCGAGCGACTGATTGGCGATTGCTTGCCCGAATCTCACATCTGCCGGCTTCCCGGATGTATTCTTCAAGCCCTGTCGAAGCGCTGAAAGCGAATAGGTGCCGGAAAAATGAACGACGTGGTAATGAACCGGGCCACTCTCGCCGACGCCGAACTGCCCGCCTATCAGGGAATTCAGCTTGACCAGGTAACCCTGGTCGTTTCCGCTGCGCTGGCGGCAAGCGCCCTGACAGCGCTGATGGCTGCGGATGCCATCGGCTTCGACACCGAGTCCAAGCCGACTTTTCGCAAAGGCGAGGCATCGACCGGTCCGCATCTGGTCCAGCTCGCTACCGATGCCCATGCTTACCTGTTCCCGATTTCGCGGGCCGGCGACGTCCTGGCGTTGCAGGAAATCCTCGAATCGCACGCTGTCCTGAAAGTCGGCTTCGGTCTCGGCAACGACCGCAGTGTGCTGAAATCCAGATTGAACATCACGCCGAACAGGCTGCTCGATCTTGGAGAAAAGCTGCGCGGCCCCGGGCATCGCGGCACTGTGGGCGCAAAAGTAGCCGTCGCGCATTTTTTCGGGCAGAAATTGCAGAAATCGAAAAAAACCGGCACCAGCAACTGGGCCAGCCCCAACCTGAGTGAGCGCCAGCTGCTCTATGCGGCCAACGACGCCCATGTCGCCTTGCGCCTCTATCGCGCGTGGCTACTGAGCGGCTCGCAGGAACACTGACAGCCGGGCCGGCGTGGCGAGGAAGCTCCGGGCACGCTACCCAATATGCTTATAGCTCAAGGCACCCGCTTTGCCCGGTGTCATCGGGTGTGCTGCGGTCGACCCTGAAAAATAGCCGGATTTCACACGGTCGGCATGCGATCCCGGGAAACTGGCAGCTGCCTCAGGCATGCCAGCGCCGCGCGACGCCAACCGCCGCGCGCCAGCGTTCCATCCTTGCCCGGCGCTCGGCGTCGCCGATCTGCGGTTCGAAGCGCTTTTCGAGCTGCCACTGCCGGGCAACGTCCTCCCGGCCGCCCCACAGCCCGACCCCGATGCCCGCCAGATAGGCGGCGCCGAGCGCGGTCGTTTCGGTGATCCGCGGACGCAGCACCGGCACCCCGAGCAGATCGGCCTGCAATTGCAGCAGCAGGTCGTTGCCGGCCGCGCCGCCATCGACGCGCAGTTCGTTCAGCGGAATGCCGGAGTCGGCCAGCATCGCGTCGGCCAGGTCGGCGCTTTGCAGGGCGATGGCATCGAGCGCCGCGCGTGCGATGTGCGCCCGCGTCGTACCCCGGGTCATGCCGAGCAGCGTGCCGCGCGCCTGCGGATCCCACCACGGGGCGCCGAGGCCGGCAAAGGCCGGCACCATGACGACGCCGTCGCTGTCGGGAACACTGCCGGCTAGCGCCTCGACATCGGCCGCGCTGGCGATGATGCCGAGACCATCGCGCAGCCACTGTGTGATGGCGCCGGCCATGAAGATGCTCCCTTCGAGCGCGAATTCGCGGTCACCGGCGCAATCCCAGGCAACGGTCGTAAGCAGTCCATGGCGCGACTCGGTAGCGGTCGACCCGGTATTCATCAACATGAAGCAGCCGGTGCCATAGGTGTTTTTCGCCTGGCCGGGTGTGAAACAGGCCTGGCCGAAGGTCGCGGCCTGCTGGTCGCCGGCGATTCCCGCAAGCGGAATCGCGGCGCCGAACCAATCCGGATCGGCGCTGGCGATCACGCCACAACTCGGCACGACCTCGGGCAATACCGCGCGCGGAATGGCGAGCAGGCCCAGCAGTTCGTCGTCCCAGCGGCCGCGATGAATATCGAAGAGGTGCGTGCGCGAGGCGTTCGTCACATCGGTGACATGACGACGCCCGCCCGTAAGGCGCCACATCAGCCAGCTATCGACCGTGCCAAAAGCCAGCTCGCCGCGTTCGGCACGGTCACGCGCGCCGGGAATGGCATCGAGCAACCACGCCAGCTTGGTGCCCGAAAAGTAGGGGTCGAGAACCAGCCCGGTGCGCTCGCGAAACAAGGCTTCATGGCCGGCGGCGGCCAGCTGCGCGCAGCGCTCGGCGGTGCGCCGGTCCTGCCAGACGATCGCCCGGGACAGCGGGCGGCTGGTCGCGCGCTCCCACAGCAGCGTGGTTTCGCGCTGGTTAGCGATGCCGATGGCAACCAGCGCGTCGATCGCGATCCGGCTTTGCGCCAGCGCTTCACGGGCGCAGTCAAGCTGGGTTTGCCAGATTTCCTCCGGATCGTGTTCGACCCACCCGGGCTGCGGAAAATACTGGGGCAACTCGCGCTGGGCGGTCGCCACCCGGCGGCCTTCGGCATCGAACAGGATGGCGCGCGAACTGGTGGTGCCCTGATCGAGGGCGAGCACGTATTTCATCGGTGGTCTCCGAACAGACGGCAGGATTCACTTGCCGGCGATTTTGCCACGTCTTGCCCCGCTTGCTGCCAACAGAACCAGTGCGCGGTGCCGTGGATATGCTTTACCATAGCCATGGCGGCGGCATGACGGAATCAGTCCTTGCTGCGCTGAGACGGGGCTTCGTGCCGCCTATCGTCTTTTCCCGGAAGCCAGGGTTGTTTTCCCGGCGGCCACTGTCCAGCAACAGGAAGGAAACGAAGATGACGACTCCCCTGCCCGAAGCCACACCCGAGCCAGATTCCGGCCCCGCTGCCAGCTTCGCGGCGATCGCCAGCGTGCCGATCGGCGCGCCCTTCACCTGGCTGGCCAAGGGGCTCTCCGACCTCCTCGCGGCACCCGGCCCCAGCCTGTTCTATGGTCTCGCCTTCGCCCTCATGGGCTGGGCCATCGTGCTCTTCTACGGCTACGCCTATTCGCTGACCGTCGCCCTGATCGGTGGCTTCATGCTGCTCGGACCCGGCCTGGCGATGGGCCTCTACGGGCTTTCGCGCCAGCGCGAGGCAGGGCAGAAGCCACGCCTGAAGCCGTCGTTGACCATCTGGCGTGCCAACCTTTCCAATCTCGGCATCTTCGCGCTGGTCACCGGCGTCGTCCTCCTTATCTGGGCACGCGCCTCGATGGTGGTCTTTGCCGTCTTCTATTCCAGCGGCCTGCCAACGGCGGAGGACTTCTTCCGCGAACTCCTCGCCTTCGAGAACGCCGAATTCGTGATCGCCTACCTGGTCATCGGCAGCGGCTTTGCCAGTTTTATCTTCGCGATCAGCGTCGTCGCCGTGCCGCTGATGCTCGACCGCGACAAGGACGCGATCTCCGCGATGCTGCTCAGTCTTGCCACCGTGCTGAAGAATCCGCTGCCCATGCTGATCTGGGCCGGCCTGATCGTCACCCTGGCCGGCATCGGCTTTGCATCGGCGTTCACCGGCCTGATCGTCACCATCCCGGTGCTTGGCCACGCGACCTGGCATGCCTACCGCGCCCTCGTCCCACCTTCTAAAAGCTGAATTGCCGGCACCACGTTTGCGCGGCCGCCGGCGACACTTTTTTTCTTGATCGCCATCGTCCTCGGCGTTGCTTTTCAGATGTTTGAGGTTCATTCTTCCGCCATAGAGGAGGAATGAATCATGCGTCTCAGCTTTCTCGGTGCGACTGGTGAAGTGACCGGTTCCTGCACGCTGGTGGAAACGGGGAACACCCGCTTCTTGGTCGATTGCGGCATGTTTCAGGGCGGACCGGAAGCGCGCTCGAAGAATCTGCGGGCGCTGGATTTCGGCTTCAACGCGCGGGAAATCGATTTCGTCCTGCTGACCCACGCCCATATCGACCATTCCGGCCTGTTGCCGCGCCTTGCGGTCCTCGGCTTCCGCGGGCCAGTCTATGCGACGCCGGCGACCATCGCCCTGCTCGAGGTGCTGCTGCCGGACAGCGCGCACATCCAGGAAAAGGAAAGCGAGTGGCAGTTGCGCAACCGCCACCGCCGCGGCAAGGGCGAACGCGGCGTCGCGCCGCCGCTGTATACCGTGGCCCAGGCCCTGGCGGCGCTCAAGTTGCTGCGGCCGGTCGCCTATCGCGAAACAATCAGCCCGGCCGACGCGGTCAAGGTCCGCTTCCACGATGCCGGCCACATTCTCGGTTCATCCTGGCTGGAAATGACGGTCAATGATGACGGACGCACGCGCAAGCTGGTTTTCTCGGGGGATCTCGGCATGCCCGGGCGCGCTGTCCTGCACGACCCGGAAAAAGTGGTGCCGGAGGCCGACCTGCTGCTGATCGAATCCACCTACGGCGACCGCCTGCATCGCTCGTTGACGGAAACCGAGGATGAAATCGTTGCTGCCTTCGAGCGCACCCTTGCCGCCCATGGCAACCTGATCATTCCCGCCTTCGCCGTCGGCCGCACCCAGGAAATCATCTACATGCTCGCTGATCTTGCCCGGCGCAAGCGCATCGCGCCGATCAAGGTCTATGTCGACTCGCCGATGGCCAACGCGGCAACGCAGATCACCCTGGCCCACCCGGAACTGCTCGACCCGGAAACCCGCGAACTGATCGCCTGGCAGCAGAAGCATCCGGAGAAAATGAAGCTCGAATCCGTCGCCGATGTCGAGCGCTCCAAGGCGTTGAACGACATCCGCAGCGGCGCGGTAATCATCTCCGCCAGCGGCATGTGCGAGGCGGGGCGGATCAAGTACCACCTGCGCGAAAATCTGCCGCGCAGCGAATGCAGCATCCTGATCGCCGGCGTCCAGGCGGCGGGTACGCTGGGCCGTCGCCTGGTCGACGGCGCGCGGCTGGTCCGCATCTTCGGCGAGACCGTTCCGGTCAGGGCGCGCATCTACACGGTGGGCGGCCTCTCCGCTCATGCCGACCAGGCCGCCCTGCTCGACTGGTTGCGCGGCTTCCACAAGGCGCCGGGTCATACCTTCGTCGTCCATGGCGAAGCCGGCGCCTCGGCCAATTTTGCGCAGGCGATTCAGGAGCGGCTGGGCTGGCCGGAGGTGCGCCTGCCGCAACAGGGAGAGCAGTTCACGCTTTGAGCCGGATTGCGACCGCCAGCGAGCGCTTTCCCAATGCTGCGGTCAACGGTCAAAAAGCGTCAAAAATGCCGCGGCGAGGCAGGGCATCAACGCGGTGATTTGTTGCGCTGCCACCTGACGACCTTCACCGTGAGCAGAATCGCCGGCAGCAAGTGCCAGAAAACATCGAAGATATCCAGCGGCTTGGTCAAGGTGCCTTCAGCCAGCATCCGCATTTTCTCGACCAGATGCGGCTCCGGCACGAATGGCGCCGCCAGCATCAAGACCGTCATGACGATCAGCAAGGGAAAAGGAAGTTTGTCGATAAACTGCATTTTGCAAATCCTTGATCAACTAGGGGGCGCTGATTTATTCGTTACCCCGGCTTTCTTGGCCGAGCATACCGCGTTCGCGGATGAAGTCGATGATCGTCTGCAGGCCATGGCCGGTCTTCAGGTTGGTGAAGACGAAGGGCCGCTCGCCGCGCTGCACCTTGGCATCGTGCGCCATCACCTCCAGCGAGGCGCCAACCATGGGGGCGAGGTCGATCTTGTTGATGACCAGCAAATCGGACTTGGTGATCCCCGGGCCACCCTTGCGCGGGATTTTTTCGCCGGCTGCCACGTCGATCACGTAGATGGTCAGGTCGGAGAGTTCCGGCGAAAAGGTGGCGGCCAGGTTGTCGCCGCCGGATTCGACGAGGATCAGTTCCACTCCGGGAAAGGCCCGCTGCAAACGGTCGACCGCTTCAAGGTTGATCGAGGCATCTTCGCGAATCGCCGTATGCGGACAGCCGCCCGTTTCGACGCCGATGATGCGCTCGGGCGCCAGCGCCGAATGATTGACCAGGAACTTGGCGTCCTCGGCGGTGTAAATGTCGTTGGTGACGACGGCCATGTCGATCTGCTCGCGCAGGGCCTGACACAGGGCCAGGGTCAGGGCGGTCTTGCCGGAACCGACGGGGCCGCCGATGCCTACTCTCAATGCTTGTTTGGTCATGGTTTACGATCTGAAAAGGCGTGAATATTGGGTTTCATGGCGGGTGCAGGCGATGGCGAAGGCCGGCGTGAAGTTGGACCAGGCGTTTTCCGGCAGGGCAAGCGCGTCGACCGCGACAGCCGGTATCAGCCCGCCCAGCCCGGCGAGCAGACGCTGGCCGGAAGCCTGGCCGAGCGGAACAGCCTTCAGCGCCGCCATCACCTGGTTTTCCGCCCAGGACCACAGGTAGGCGGTCACCGCGGCATCCGGCGCGATCCGCCAGGCGGCAGCGATGCCCGACCAGACCACGGGAAAGGCGATTTCCGGAAAGGCCTCGATGGTCGTCGCCACACCCCCCAGGCTGTCGTCGCGCAGATCACGCACCAGCCGCTTCAGCGAGAACCCCATCTGGGCCGTCTCGGCACGAAGTTCAGCCGATTCACGGCTGGCCAGGAATTCGTCATTGAGACGAGCGATCTCGCCGGTCTCCGCTGCGGTCCACGTCGTCAACAGGGCAGAAACCAGCGGCGCCTCGTAGCGCCCGATGCCGTACGCCATCAGGTCGGCGATCCAGCGACCGGCCGAGGCTTCATCGCGGATGACGCCCGACTCGACCGCCCACTCCAGTCCCTGCGAATAGGTGTAAGCGCCGACCGGCAGTGCCGGGCTGGCCAGTTGCAGGAGGCGGGCGAGTTGCAGTTGCGGATTCAACGGGGCTTGAATTCGTGGATTTTCGGCACCGAGCGATGCGGGCCGTGACCGGGGTTGTGCAGGGCAGCGTGTTCGGCATCGTGATCGTCACCATGATGGTGATGGCCGCCGTGTGCGCCATAAGCGCCGGATTCGGGCTGGAAGGGGGCTTCGGTGTCGCAGACGGTGCAGCCCAGTCCTTTGACCATTTCGGCCAGCACGTGGTCGGTCTGGAAACGTAGCTTGCCACCGTGCTCGCTCGGCAGGATCTGCACCGGCACATGGCGGTTGCCGAGGTGGTAGGCGGCGCGGGCGAAGAGCAGCGGACTGTCGGCGACGGCTTCGATGAGTTTTTCCGGCGCGGCGAGGATCTCGACAACCACGGAGCCATCTTCGGCCGCCAGTTTGTCGCCGCCCTGCAGGTGGTCGCCGCGGTCGAGGAAAATGCCTGCTTCGGCGCCTGAGGCTAACGTGACCTTGAGGCGGCTGCGCTTGCGTTCGTCGTAGGCCAGGGCGACCGAGTCGGTGGCCGATTGTTGGGTGCGTTGGTTGATGATCAACATGTCAGAACAGGAAGTAACGTTGCGCCAGCGGCAGCTCGGTCGCCGGTTCGCAGACCAGATGCACGCCGTCCGCCTTGACCACGTAGGTTTCTGGATCGACGGTGATTTCCGGCGTCGCGCCGTTGTGCACCATGTCGGATTTCTGCAGCGTACGCGTACCGGAGACGGCGATCAGCGGCTTGCTCAAACCGAGCGCAGCGACGGCCGGATTGTTCAGCGCTGCCTGCGAAACGAAGGTGACCGAGGTTTTCAGCGCCTTGCCGAAGCTGCCGAACATCGGCCGGTAATGGACCGGCTGCGGCGTCGGGATTGAGGCGTTGGGGTCGCCCATGGCGGCGGCGGCGATCATGCCGCCTTTCAGGATCAGGCTCGGCTTGACGCCGAAGAACGCCGGCCGCCACAGCACGATGTCGGCGA
>JBFZCS010000126.1:0-3738 GCA_041307825.1 Azonexaceae bacterium | reverse complement strand
CGAACAATCCGCGCGGCGGTGGCGTTTCGCGGCGCGTCGATGGTGACGAGCGTACCGAACTTCGCGACACGCTGGATCAGCTCGATGTTCCCCAGGGGATGAGCCTGATCGCCCGCACTGCGGCAATCGGCCGCCAGGCCGAGGAACTGCAATGGGACTTGAACTACCTGCTGCAACTGTGGAGCGCCATCGAGGGCGCCGCCCAGCAGCAGAGTGGCGCTTTCCTGATCTATCTGGAAGGCAGCTTGGTCATCCGCGCCATTCGCGATTACTTCCAGCCGGAAATCGGTGAAATCCTGATCGATACCGACGAGGTGTTCGAGCAGGCCAAGGCCTTCATGGGCACCGTCATGCCGGGCAACGTCAACCGCGTCAAGCGCTATCACGACGATGTGCCGCTGTTTTCGCGTTTCCAGATCGAACATCAGATCGAAACCGCCTTCGGCCGGCAGGTCAACCTGCCTTCCGGGGGCGCCATCGTCATCGACCATACCGAAGCGCTGGTGGCCGTCGATGTGAACTCCGGCCGCGCCACCAAGGGCTCGGATATCGAGGAAACCGCTTTCAAGACCAACATGGAAGCGGCCGAAGAACTGGCCCGCCAACTCCGTCTGCGCGACCTGGGCGGCCTGATTGTCATCGACTTCATCGATATGGAAAACCAGAAGAACCAGCGCGAGGTCGAAAACCGCCTGCGCGACGGCTTGCGTTTCGACCGCGCCCGGGTTCAGATGGGCAAGATCAGCCGTTTCGGCCTGATGGAACTTTCCCGTCAGCGTCTGCGCCCGGCCCTTGCCGAAACCAGCTACATCCCCTGCCCGCGCTGCACTGGCACCGGTCACATCCGCTCCACAGAATCCGCGGCGCTGCACATCCTGCGCATTCTCGAAGAAGAAGCGATGAAGGAAAATACGGGCGCCGTGCATGTCCAGGTGCCGGTGGATGTCGCGACCTTCCTGCTCAACGAAAAACGCCCGGACATCCAGGCCATCGAGTTGCGCCACAAGGTCACCATGCTGCTGATCCCCAACGTCCATCTCGAAACGCCGGCGCATACGATCACCCGCCTGCGTCACGACGACCTCAACAACGAGGAAGTCCGCGAGCCGTCCTACCGGATGGTCGACTTGCCGGTCGAAGATGGTGCAAAACAGGGCAACGGCAAGGACGAAGGCGCCAAGCCACGCCAGGAAGCCGTCATCAAGGGCATCTCTCCGGAACAGCCAGCGCCCAACCTGCCGGAAAAGACTGCCGAAGCTGTAGCGGCCCCGAGTCAACAGGATTCCGGCATTTTCGCCAAGATTCTTTCGTGGTTCCGCAGCCCGACCAAACCCGCCGAAGTGGCGCCGCCGCCGGCGCCGGCCAAAACTCCGCGCGAGGGCCGGGGAGATGGTCGCCGCGAGCGCAATGACGGACGGCGCAGCGGTCGCAACGGCCTGCGCCGCGAGGAAGAGCGCAGCAACGAGCGTGGCGATCGTCAGGAACGCGGCAATCGCAACGAGCGCAATGCTGAAAAGACCCCGCGTGACGAATCGACCGCCGCAACCGGCGAACGCCAGGAGCGGCGGCCGCGGGGCGAGCGCAAGGAACGCCGCGAACGCCAGAAACCGGAAGCACTTGTCAGCGAACTGACGGCTGACTTGCCGGCGGCCGAATTGATGGCAGTCAGCGCAGTCACAGCCCCTGCCGGCGAAATTTCCGAAGCGGGCGGCAGCGATGAACAGGGCGCTCGGCGGCGTGGTCGGCGTGGTGGCCGCGGTCGTGGGGAACGCCGCAACGAAGCCGAGAACAGCGCCACAGCGCCCGCTGAAGCAATCGAAACGGCTGTGCTGCTGGCGGACGTTGCCCCGACAGTCGCCCTTGCCGAGACGCCGGTCGTCGCCTTCGAGCCGGCGTCCCAGCCGGTGTCCGAACCGGTTATGCTGGCTGCCGAGGCAGCGCCGGCCGTTGTGGAAATCATTGCGCAAATTGCCGAACCGGTCAGCATGCCGACAGCCGTCGAACCTTCGGCAATTGAACCGGTTTTGTCCGAGACGCCCATTCCGGATGCTGCGGTCGACGTGCCGGAAATTGCGGAAATGCCGGCGGCACCTGCCGAAGATCGCGTGGCAGCGCCGGTCGATCTGAGCAAAACGCTTTCCGAGAGCGGTCTGGTCCTGGTTCAGACGACGGCTGCTGCGGTCGTTGCCCAGCCGGAACCACCGGTCAAGTTGGGGCGTCCGCGCAAACTCAAGACTGTCGAAGCGACCGAGGAGGTTTCACTGGTCATGGTCGAATCGCAAAAATAGAGTACGGACAGTATGAAAAGAGGGCATCCGCGGTTGCCCTTTTTTATTTCACTTCCGGTTCAGCTGCGGTTGAGTTTCGGCTTGAGTTCATCGACCAGCCCCTGCGCCGCGTCCTCAATCATGTCGAGGACGAGATCGAAACCATGGCCAAGTCCGTAATACGGGTCAGGAACCTCATCGTCGTCAAAGTGGCTTGAGAAGTCCATGAACAGTTTGATTCGCTCGTGAGCTTCCGGCGGCGCCAGGCGGCGCAGGTTGTCAAGATTGCTCTTGTCCATGGCCAGGATCAGGTCAAAGTAATCAATATCCTGCATGGCAACCTTGCGGGCCCTTAACTCGGAAAGGTTGTAGCCCCTTGCCAAAGCTGCCCTTTGTGTTCTGGGGTCCGGCGACTCGCCCACATGATAGCCGTGCGTTCCAGCAGAATCTACTTCAACCACATCCCCCAGATTATTGTTTTTAATATATTTACGCAGTACACCTTCTGCCGTTGGCGAACGGCAGATATTGCCCATGCACACCATCAGGACGCGATAATTCATGCTCTCTCGTCTCCATCCCGGTCATGCGGCGCTGCGCCAAACACCTGTTCCCGCAGGCGGAACAAGTCATCACGAGCCGCTGCCGCCTTTTCGAATTCAAGGTTTCTGGCGCACTCGACCATTAACTTCTCAAGGCGCTTTATCTCCTTGGCCACCGCCTTCTCATCCATGGCCTCATAGGCCGCTTGTTGCTGCGCTACCCTCAGATCACTCTGGGCTGATTCAAGATCGTAAATGCCATCGATGATATCCTTGATTTTCTTGGAAACACCACGCGGCGTAATGCCGTGTTCCGCATTGAAGCCGACCTGCTTGTCACGTCGTCTTCCCGTTTCGGCAATGGCACGCTGCATCGATTGCGTCATCGTATCAGCATAGAGGATCGCTGTGCCATGGATATGGCGCGCCGCGCGGCCCATCGTCTGGATCAGCGAACGTTCGGAACGCAGGAAACCCTCCTTGTCGGCATCGAGAATGGCGACCAGCGACACCTCCGGGATATCCAGACCCTCGCGCAACAGGTTGATGCCGACCAGTACATCGAACTCGCCAAGCCGGAGGTCGCGAATGATCTCGACCCGCTCGACGGTATCGATGTCAGAGTGCAGATAGCGCACCTTGACTCCGTTGTCGGCAAGGAAATCCGTCAAATCCTCGGCCATGCGCTTGGTCAGCGTCGTGACCAGCACGCGTTCACCAGCTTCGGTCCGCTTGCGGATCTCGCCGAGCAGATCGTCTACCTGTGTCGATGCCGGGCGTACGATGACCTCTGGGTCGATCAGCCCGGTCGGCCGGACGAGTTGCTCGACGACCTGGCCCGCATGACGGTTTTCGTAATCGGCCGGGGTCGCGGAGACGAAGATCGTCTGCCGCGGGTGGGCCTCGAATTCGGCGAATTGCAATGGCCG
>JBFZCS010000125.1:0-2547 GCA_041307825.1 Azonexaceae bacterium | reverse complement strand
ACGAATGGCTGATGAGCAACCTGAATGAATTCGACGGCAAGCCGCTCAAATCCGTCGCCAAGGGCGGCCTCGATCTCGGTGAACTCGAAGATGAAGCCGAGAAGACCGCGCAGAAGGAAGCGGAGGAAACCATGAAGCCCCTGGTCGAGCGCATCAAGACCACCCTCGGCGAGCGCGTCAAGTACGTCCGCGTCACCCACCGCCTCACCGACTCGCCCGCCTGCCTCGTCACCGGCGAAGGCGACATGAGCGCCAACCTCGAACGCCTATTGAAGGCCGCCGGCCAGGCCGCGCCCACCGTCAAACCCACGCTGGAGATCAACCCGGCACATGCGCTGGTCACGCGCATGGGCGGCGAATCCGACGACACCCGCTTCGCCGACTGGGCGCATCTCATCTTCGACCAGGCCCTGCTGGCCGAAGGCGGCCAGCTCGACGATCCGGCGAGTTTTGTGCGGCGCTTGAATGGGTTGCTGGCGATGCTGCCGAACGGATGAATTCATCCTGATACCGCTTTCCCGCACGGGCCCAGGCCCGAAACTTGACGACTGTAATCAATTGATTACAGTTGCCTCGTGTACACGATCAAGCGCACTTGAGAATTCGCCGACTGGCTAGCTGGCATCAAGGATGGTCTGACGCGAAGTCGCCTGGCGATCCGGCTGCGCAAAGCCCGCGCTGGGCAATCTGGGGGATACCCGGTCAGTCGGCCAAGGCGTCTTCGAGATGCGCGAACTCTTCGGTGCAGGCTGGCGCATGTATTACATCCAGCGCGGCACCACGCTGATCGTGATGCTGGGCGGCGGAGCCAAATCCGCGCAGTCCGCCTATATCGCCAAGGCCATCAAACTGGCCGCAACCCTCGAGGATTGAACATGGCCAAGAAGATCAAGATCGCCGACCTGCCTGAATTCGATATGACCGAGTATCTGGATGATGAGCAGGCAATCGCCGACTACCTGACCGTTGTGCTGGAAGAAAACGATCCAGCCTTGCTGGCAGCGGCGCTGGGGGACGTTGCACGCGCACGCGGCATGACCGACATTGCCAAGGCCTCCGGCCTCACGCGCGAAGCGCTTTATCGCTCGTTGCGCGCCGATGCGCAGCCGCGCTTCGATACCGTGCGCCGGGTGTGCGCGGCGCTGGGAGTCAAACTGGTGGCACAGCCTATCCAGCATTGATGCTGCAACACTCAGGGACACCCATAACAGAACAATCAGACCACGGTTTTCGCGCCACGCTTGGACAGTGAACTAGCGCCCATGTAAACGGCAGCAGCATGAAAACACTTTTTTCCTTGATCGAATCCCCCTTCCATCCCGATTTCTGCGCCTTGTATCAGAAGCTCGGCATTACGGCGCAGCGTTTCGACTCTGCCCGCAACCTTCACCGGGCACTGCAGAAACAGCCGCCAGATTTTTTCGTCGGCGAGTTCATCTTCGGTTGGGGCAATAACTACGCCGGCGCCAACATCTCGAATCTGGACGTCACGCTCCGGACGCTGCAACGCTTTGCGCCACAGGCGAAGATGATCGTATTCATGCATGCGCGCGAAGAGCCGCATATCGGCAAGCTGCTGGAACTGTTTCCCATCCATGCCGTGTTGACCTACCCGGTGTCCGAGCAAGCAATGCAGGCAGCATTAGACGAACAAGGTTAATGAGCTCATACCCCATTCAGTCCTCGCACTTAATTGGCCAGGTCGCCCACCCAACCCCAACATTAGGCCTTTATTTATGCGCATCGAAGGCACACTCGCAGAATGGAACGATGATCGCGGCTTTGGACTCATCAACCCCACAGAAGGCGGACCGGAAGTATTTGCCCATATCTCCGCCTTCCCCAGGGACGGCCAGCGCCCCCGATCCGGCGAGCGCCTCACGTTCGAAATCGGGATCGGCAAGGACGGTAAGAAGCAGGCAACGAACATCTTGTGTCCCACCCGACCGTCAGAAAAACCCTATCGCCTGAGCGAACCCACTCGTGAACCCACTCGTCACCGCGACAGACCTGGTCTGTTCGGGCGCCTCATTCCGCTTGCATTTGTGATCGCCTTGGGCGCCTACGGTTATAACGAATACACCCACCGCGTAACGCCACAGACAGCACACGAGGCGTCATCCAACGTTAACGTAGCGCCCAGCCCCTTTTATTGCGACGGTCGAACCCATTGCTCGCAAATGACATCCTGTGCCGAAGCGGTTTTTTTTCTGAACAATTGCCCTAACGTCGAGATGGATGGAAACCACGATGGCGAGCCGTGCGAAAACCAGTGGTGCAATTAGATCAATCACTTGATGCAACCCATGCGGATATCGCGCCATCACGTTAGCTCGCACCTCAGGCTGTCCGAACTCGAGTCAATGAGCATCACCCCATTCCAGGCGCTCGCCTGTCCGCTGGACGGCCTGCCCTTGCATTGCATAGGTTCCGCCTGGAGCTGCGCGTCCGGCCACAGTTTCGACATCGCCAGCCAGGGCTACACCAACCTGTTGCCGGTGCAGCACAAGCGCTCGCGCGATCCGGGCGACAGCAAGGAGATGGTCG
>JBFZCS010000124.1:0-2727 GCA_041307825.1 Azonexaceae bacterium | reverse complement strand
TGAATAATGGCGGATAATGTTGTTGTCTCTGCAAACGTAGGTATCGGCGCGACGGTCGCCACGGACGATATTGGCGGCGTCCAGCATCAGCGCATCAAGCTGACGCTTGGCGCGGATGGGGTATCAGAGGGTGACGTAAGCAGCAGTAACCCGATGCCGGTCAATGTGCCGAAAGAGGTGTTTTCGCAGGCTGTTCCGGTTATTTCGTCGTCGCATCGCTATATCCATGACGGCGAGGTTTTCAGGTATCACGACTCCGTGACGCTTGGTAGCGGAAGTTCCCAGGACTATCTATTCACCACGCCTGATTCGTTTCCTTATGCCCACCTTATTTTCCAGATGGACGGCACGGCAGTAACGTCTTTCTATTTGTACGAGGCCACGGACAAAACAGGAACCACGCCCCAAACAATATTCAACGCCAACAGGAACTCGGCAAACGCATCTGTGATGACTCTGCACAAGGGAATTTCTGGCGGAACTACAGACGGAACGATGCTGGTCAATTATTCGGCAGGCACGTCTTCTGGCGGTGGCGGTGGTGGTAGCAGCAAAACGCCTGCAGCATTCAATTATGACGCCGAGTGGATATTGAAGAGAAACACAAAATATATCTTCAGGGCGACATCTGGAACCGCTGGAAACTTGTGCAATATCGTTCTTGAGTGGTATGAGCACGCGAGTGGAACATAGTGGCCGGGGGTACATTTCTTTTAGCGCTGCATGGTACTGGCGGCGCTAGCAAGACAGAAGTAACCGTCGGGAAGTGTTCCTGGGAAGAAGCATGGCTTGAGGCTTGGGGTTCGAGCTGGGGTTGTGGCGAAGGCGCCGAACCGATTGAAGTTGCGCCGACCGGCGGCGCCTTCCACCCGCCGCGCCGCGACGACCCGGCCAAACGCCGGCGCCGCGACGACGAAATCCTGCTGATGATCGGCGCCCTGTAACGGGCCACTTTTCGCATTAACTTGGCCGCGCCATTCGGGCATCCTCGCGCCACATAAGCGAGGACCGCAATGCAATTCACCCGCACGCTGCAAATCGAACAACGCGCCGCCCGCACCGATGGCCTGCTAGAAATCGCCATTTCGTCCGAGGCGCCCTACGAGCGCTGGTTCGGCATCGAAATCCTGCGCCACGATGCGGAATCCATTGATATGTCCCGCCTCGGCGATGGTCGCCACCCGCTGCTGCTTGACCATGATCCAAAGCAACAGATTGGCGTCATCAAGTCCGCGCGGCTCGACGACGACAAGGTGCTGCGTGGCCTCGTCAAGTTTTCGCGTGGCGAGCTCGGAAAAGAAATAAAGCAGGACGTTGAAGACGAAATCAGAAGCCAGGTTTCGGTCGGATATTTCGTCGAAAAAATTGAAGAAGTAAAGCGTTCAGACGACGGCAGCGAGATAGTCGTCCGCGCCATGAGCGGCAATGAATTCGAGCGCGAAATGCGCGATTTACACGGTGATTCCTGGTGCCGGAGCGGCCTGGCGGCCTCCCGCGCAAAAGGCGATGAGCCGCCGGTGTTTGTAGTGACGCGATTCCAGCCATTTGAGGCCAGCATCGTCAGTATCGCTGCAGACCCCTCAGTCGGAGTCGGAAGGTCGGCTGGCGTCGAACCCGAACCCGCACCGCAGCAGGCAGCACCCCAACCGCAAATCATTATTTTGGAGCAACGCAAAATGGAACCAGTCATCAAGACGCCGGCCGAACTCGAAATCGAGCGCCGCGACGGCATTCAGGCCCTGGCCACGCAATACCAGAAATACCTCGGCGTCAATGACGGCCCCGATGCCGTCCGCATGGGCCGCTCGGTCGAAGCCTTCAAGGACTTCATCATCGAGAAAATCCAGACCAAGCACACCGACACGTCGGCGCTCAACCTGGGTTTGACCCCGAAGGAAGTCAAGCGCTACAGCCTGGGCCGCGCTTTGGCCGCTTCCATCCTCGGCGACTGGCGCGAAGCCGGTTTCGAGCGTGAGTGTTCGGAAGGCATGGCCAAGATGATGGGACGCTCGCCGGAAGGTTTCTACCTGCCGCCCGAAGCCTTCTCGCGTGACTTCAACGTCGGCACCGCGACGGAAGCCGGCAACCTGGTCGCCACCGACCTGCGCGGCGATCTGTTTGTCGATGTGCTGCGCAACAATCTGGTCATGGGCCAGCTCGGCGCCCGCATCCTCACCGGCCTGACCGGCAACGTCGATCTGCCGCGCAAATCGACCGCCTCGACCATCGGGTCCGTGACGGAAATCGGCTCAGCTTCCGAAACCGCACCGGCAACCGCCAAGGTCACGCTTTCTCCGAAGCGCACCTCGGCGTATGTCGAAGTTTCCAAGCAAGCCATCCTGCAGTCGGCGATAGCCCTGGAGCAGATGATCCGCGACGACCTGATCATGTCGTCCGCCGTCAATCTGGAACACCAGACCATCAACGGCACCGGCACCGCCCCGCAGATGACCGGCATCCGCTACACCGCCAACATCGGCACCGTCGTCGGCGGCACCGCCGGCGCTGCACCGACCTGGGCGCACGTGGTTGATCTGGAATCGGCTTGCGCCAACGCCAACGCCGAACCGGACCGCCTGGCCGGCTACCTGCTCAACACCAAGACACGCGGCAAGCTCAAGCAGACCCAGCTCGGCACCAACCTGCCGTTCATCTGGCAGAACGGCGGCCAGCCGCTCAACGGCTACCGCGCCGCGATCTCCAACAACATGCCGAGCAACCTGACGA
>JBFZCS010000123.1:0-11708 GCA_041307825.1 Azonexaceae bacterium | reverse complement strand
AGCGTGACCTGCACCGGCTTCTGGTCCAGCGCCTTGAAATTCCCGACGAAATCCCCGTAGCGCTTGAGCACCTCGGGTGCCGTACCCTGCGGACCGTGGAGCAGGGGCAGCCCGATCAGATCCTCGTCCGGCGCCGTGGCGGCGAACACTTCGCCGAAGGTGTTGACCAGTTCGTCCCGCCCCTCGCCCCAACGGGCCGCCGGACGATGCTCCTCGACCTTGACTTCCAGCCGCGCCGGCCAGCCGCGCCGCAATTCGACCTTGCGTATCCAGGGCAGCTTCTCCAGTTCGCCGCGAACCGCTTCCAGGTCGAGGCTGAAGAAGTTGCCTTTCAGCACCGCCGGCAGCGACTGCTCGATTTCCGCCCGCCGCGTATGCTGCAATTCCTGCGCAAATACCACCTGCCGCAACGGCAGGGACGGCACGCGTACCAGCCAGACCAGCGCGACCGCCAGCGACGCGGCTGCGGCCGAGAGGATCAGCAGATCGGCGATGGCATTGAGCAGGCGCGGTTTGTTCCACATTCATCGTCTCAGTCGTTGGCAGCGAGTTCGAGCACGCGGCGCACCAGCGCCGGGTACTCCATGCCTGCCACGCGCGCCGCCATCGGTACCAGCGAGTGGTCGGTCATGCCGGGCGCGGTATTCACTTCGAGGAAGTAGTACTTGCCGTCCTCGTCCATCAGGAAATCAACCCGCCCCCAGCCACGGCCGCCGAGGATGCGGAACGCCTCCAGCGCCCCCTGGCGGATTTCCATTTCCCTGGCTTCCGGCAAGCCGCAGGGGCACAGGTAGCGCGTGTCGTCGCGGTTGTACTTGGCTTCATAGTCGTAGAACTCGGTCGCCGGCTCGATCTTGATGATCGGCAGGGCCACCATGTCAGCGCCGCAGCCGATGATGCCGACCGTGTATTCGCCGCCCATGACGCCTTTTTCGGCGATCACCAGCGGGTCGTATTTCGCCGCCTCGGCGTAGGCTATTTGCAGCGTGTCGCGCTCCTTGACCTTGCTGATGCCGATCGACGAGCCTTCATGCGCCGGCTTGACGAAGATCGGCAGGCCCAGTTCTTCCTCGATGTCGGCGAAATCGGAATCTGCCGTCAGCAGTGCGTATTCCGGGATCGGCAATCCGGCGGCTTGCCACAACAGCTTGGTGCGGAACTTGTCCATGCCCAGCGCCGAGGCCATGACGCCGGAACCGGTGTAGGGAATGTGCATCAGTTCGAGCGCGCCCTGGATCGTGCCGTCTTCGCCGTGGCGACCATGCAGCGCGATGAAGGCGCGGTCGTAGCCTTTCAGCGCATCGAGCGGCTGCTCGGCCGGATCGAAGGGATGGGCGTCGATGCCCTGCCCCTGCAGTGCGGCCAGCACCCGCGAACCGCTATTGAGCGAGACCTCGCGCTCGGCGGAAGTGCCACCGAAAAGGACTGCGACTTTACCGAACCCGCTCATTGCATTTCCACCACTTTTCCGGGCACGGCACCGATCGAACCGGCGCCCATGCACAACACCACGTCGCCGTCGCGGGCGACATCCATGATCGTTTGCGGCAGCGCCGCAATCTCCTCGACGAACACCGGCTCGACCTTGCCGACAACACGCAGCGCCCGGGCCAGCGAACGGCCATCGGCAGCGACGATCGGCGCTTCGCCTGCAGCGTAGATTTCAGCCAGTAAAAGGGTGTCGACCGTGGACAACACCTTGACGAAGTCCTCGAAGCAGTCACGCGTCCGCGTGTAGCGGTGCGGCTGGAAGGCCAGCACCAGCCGGCGGCCGGGGAAGGCGCCGCGGGCGGCGGCCAGCGTCGCCACCATCTCGACCGGGTGGTGACCGTAATCGTCCACCAGCGTGAAGCTGCCACCGGCCGGCAAAGCCACTTCGCCATAACTCTGGAAGCGCCGGCCGACACCCTTGAATTCGGCCAGCGCCTTGACGATGGCGGCATCGGCGACCTGCAATTCGGTCGCCACGGCGATAGCCGCCAGCGCATTGAGCACGTTGTGCAGGCCCGGCGTATTGAGCGTGATCGCCAGGCGGCTGGTCGTGCCATTGACGCGCACGCAGTCGAAACGCATCTGGCCGTCGACGGCGACGATATTCTCGGCGTAGAAATTGCAGCCCGGCGTCAGTCCGTAGGTGACGATCTGCTTGGCGACCTGCGGCATGATGGCGCGCACGTTCGGATCGTCGGCGCAGAGCACGGCAACGCCGTAGAACGGCAGGCGACTGAGGAAATCGACGAAAGCGTCCTTCAGGCGCTCGAAGTCGTGGCCGTAGGTTTCCATGTGGTCGGCGTCGATGTTGGTGACCACCGAAATCACCGGCGACAGGAACAGGAAGGAGGCGTCGGATTCATCGGCCTCGGCCACCAGGAAATCGCCGCTGCCGAGCCGGGCGTTGGCGCCGGCGGCATTGAGGCGGCCGCCGATGACGAAGGTTGGGTCAATGCCGCCTTCGGCCAGGATGCTGGTCACCAGGCTGGTCGTCGTCGTCTTGCCGTGCGTGCCGGCGATGGCGATGCCGCGCTTGAGGCGCATCAGTTCGGCCAGCATCTGGGCGCGCGGCACCACCGGAATCTTGCGCTCACGGGCAGCGACCACTTCCGGGTTGTCGCCCCTGACTGCCGTCGATACCACCACGGCATCGGCCCCGGCAGCATTCTCGGCGGCATGGCCGATCATCACCTTGACGCCCTCGCTTTCGAGGCGACGGGTCGTCGCGCTAGCCGCCAGGTCGGAACCGCTAACCGTGTAGCCGAGGTGAACCAGCACCTCGGCGATGCCGCTCATGCCCGAACCACCGACGCCGACGAAGTGGATGTGTTTGACCTTGTGTTTCATTTCGCACTCTCCGCGCAGATGTTCGCCACTTCTTCGGTGGCATCGGGCTTGGCCAGGCTGCGGGCCTTTTCGGCCATTTCCAGCAGTTGACCGCGGCTGTAGTTGCGGATCAGCGCGATGGCGTCCGGCGTCAGTTCGCCCTGCGGCAGCAGGAAGGCGCCGCCGACATTGACCAGGAATCGGGCATTGCCGGTCTGGTGGTCGTCGACAGCATGCGGGAAAGGCACCAGGATGCTCGCCACACCAGCCGCGGCTAGCTCGGCTACGGTCAACGCCCCGGCACGGCAAATAACCAGATCGGCCCATTCGTAGGCGCCGGCCATGTCCTCGATGAAAGACACGCAATGCGCCGGCACGCCGACCGCCGCGTAATTGGCTTTCAAGGCCTCGATATGCTTTTCGCCGGCCTGATGGACAATCTGCGGCAATTCGTTTTCGCCGAGCAGCGCCATCGCCTGCGGCACCATTTCGTTGAGCGCCTGGGCGCCCAGGCTGCCGCCGATGACCAGCAGATGCAGCGCCCCGGTGCGCCCGGCGAAGCGCTCGGCCGGCGGCGCCATCTTCGCGATTTCGGACCGCACCGGATTGCCGACCCAGGTGCCTTTGGCCAGCACCTCCGGGAAACCGGTCGCAATGCGGTCGGCGACGCCGGCCAGCACGCGGTTGGCTAGTCCGACCACCGAATTCTGTTCATGGACGACCAGCGGCTTGCCGAGCAGCGCCGCCATCATGCCGCCCGGGAAAGTGATGTAGCCGCCCAAGCCCAGGACGACGTTCGGCTGCACCTGGCGGATGGCCTTCTGCGCCTGCCAGAAGCCGCGCAGCAGATTGAACGGCAGCAGCAGCTTGCGCAGGATGCCCTTGCCGCGCAGCGCGCCGAACTTGACACCGACCATCTCGAAACCGCGCTGCGGCACGAGGCGCGCCTCCATGCCTTGCGGATTGCCCAGCCAGACGACGCGCCAGCCGCGCTCTCGCATTTTTTCAGCGACGGCAAGCGCCGGGAAAATGTGGCCACCGGTACCGCCGGCCATGATCAGGATGGTCCGGCTCATAGCTTGCCACCCCGCATCAGCTGCCTGTTTTCCCAATCCACCCGGAGGAGGATGGCGAGCGCCACACAGTTGGCCAGAATCCCCGAACCACCGAAACTCATCAGCGGCAGGGTCAGGCCCTTGGTCGGCAGCAGGCCCATATTGACGCCCATGTTGATGAAGGACTGGACGCCGATCCAGATGCCGATGCCCATGGCGACCAGCGCCGCGTAGAGGCGGTCGAGTTGCACCGACTGGCGGCCGATGGCAAAGGCGCGCTGGACGACCAGGGCGAACAGCGCGATCACCGCCAGCACACCAAAGAAGCCGAGCTCTTCGGCGATCACCGCGAGCAGGAAGTCGGTATGTGCTTCCGGCAGGTAGAACAGTTTTTCGACGCTGGCGCCAAGGCCGACGCCGAACAGTTCGCCACGGCCGAAGGCGATCAGCGAATGCGACAACTGGTAGCCACGGCCGAAGGCATCGGCCCACGGGTCCATGAAGCCGAATACGCGGTCGCGCCGGTAGGGTGAAACGATGATCAGCACGGCAAACGCCGCCAGCAGCCCGACGATCAGCAGGATAAAAAGGCGGGCCTTGAGGCCGCCGAGGAAGAGGATGCCCATGGCGATCGAGATGATCACGACGAAGGCGCCGAAATCCGGCTCCTTGAGCAGCAACATGCCGACCACGGCCATCGCCCCGAACATCGGCAGGAAGGCCTGCCTGAGATCGTGCATGACGTTGATCTTGCGTACCGTGTAGTCGGCGGCGTAGAGCACGGCGAACAGTTTCATCAGCTCGGACGGCTGCAGATTGACGATCCCCAGCGGCAGCCAGCGACGCGCGCCATTGACATCCTTGCCGATGCCGGGAATCAGCACGATCGCCAGCAGGGCGACGCCGATCATGAACAGGATCGGCGCATAGCGCTGCCAGAGGCTCAGCGGCACCTGGAAAGCGATGCCGGCCGCCATCATGCCGATGACGAGGAAAGCAAGGTGGCGCCACAGATAATAGGTCGGCTGATAGCCGGAGGCACGTCCGGCCTCGGCGATGGCGATCGACGCCGAGTAGACCATCACCATGCCGGTGAACAGCAGCAATAGCACGCTCCACAGCAACGTGTAGTCGATTTCCGGCAACTGGCGGCGCGGCGCGTCGAGGGTGTTGATCATCATGATGACAACCCGTTCACCGCAGCGATGAACGCCTCGGCCCGCTGTGCATAGTTGCGGTACATGTCGAGACTGGCGCAGGCCGGCGACAGCAGCACGCAATCGCCGGCCACGGCCTGGCCAGCCAGCCAGCGAACCGCTTCTTCCATGTCGGCGCAGTGCCGCATCGGCAGGCCGCAAGGGGCAACCGCTGCTTCGATGGCGGCGGCCTCGCGGCCGATCAGCGCCACAGCACGGCCATGCGTTTCGAGCGCGGGCCGCAGCGGACTAAAATCCTGACCCTTGCCTTCGCCGCCGAGCACGATGGCGACCTTGCGCCCCATGCCCTCGATGGCGGCGAGGGTTGCCCCGACGTTGGTTCCCTTCGAGTCGTCGATATAACTGACACCGGCGATCTCGGCGACCCTCTCGACGCGGTGCGGCAGTCCGGTGAACGATTGGAGCGGCGCGACCAGCCGTGCCGGCGCGACGCCGACCGCTTCGCACAAGGCCAGCGCTGCCATTGCATTGGCGGCATTGTGCAAACCGGACAATTTCAGCGCGTCGACCGCGACCAGCACTTCCTTGCCCCGGCAGATGGCGCCGCCGGAGAGGCCGTAATCAACGCCTCGGGGCGCCGGATTGAGGCCGAAGGTGACCATCGTCCGGCCGCATCGCCCGTTGGCCATCGACCAGTCGTCGTCGCGATTGAGCACCATGACGCCCTTGCCCTGGAAGACGCGCGACTTGGCGGCGGCGTAATTGGCCAGCTCGCCCGCGTAGCGATCGAGATGATCTTCCGAGACATTGAGCACCGTCGCCGCCTCGGCATTCAGGTGATGCGTCGTTTCGAGCTGGAAGCTGGAGAGCTCGACCACCCAGACCTGCGGCAAGCGATTAGCATCCAGCGCATCCATCAGCGCATCGAGCGCCGACGGCGAGATGTTGCCGCAGGCGATGGCCGGCACCCCGGCGCCGTTCAGCAGATAGGCGGCCAGCGCGGTGGTCGTCGTCTTGCCGTTGCTGCCGGTGATGGCGATGATCTGCGAGCCGGGCACCCGCTCGCGGACGCCGGCGGCGAACAGTTCGATTTCCGAGACGATCGGGGTGTTGACCGCGGCAGCCTCGAGCGTGGCCAACGGCACGCCAGGCGACAGGACAATCAGGTCATGGCCGGCGAAAGTCGCGGCGGCGAACGGCCCGGCGATCACTTCGGCCGCCGGCGCGACGCTGGCCAGCGCGTCGCGGTTCGGCGGGTTGTCGCGCGAATCGGCGACGCGGACGAACGCGCCCTGGCGCTGCAGCCACTTGGCCATCGCCAGTCCGGACTCGCCGAGCCCGACCACGAGAACGCGTTTGCCCTTGAGTTCCATCAGCGCAATTTCAAAGAAGAGAGCCCGATCAACACGAGCATGATGGTGATGATCCAGAAGCGGACGACGACCTGCGTTTCCTTCCAGCCGGTCTGTTCGAAGTGGTGGTGCAGCGGCGCCATGCGCAGGATGCGCCGGCCCTCGCCAAAGCGCCGCTTGGTGTATTTGAAGTACGAGACCTGCAGCATCACCGACAGCGTCTCGACCACGAAGACACCGCCCATGATGACCAGCACAATTTCCTGGCGGATGATCACGGCGACGGTGCCGAGCGCCGCGCCGAGCGCCAGCGCGCCGACATCGCCCATGAAGACCTCGGCCGGGTAGGCGTTGAACCACAGGAAGCCGAGTCCCGCCCCGGCGATGGCGCCGAGCAGGATGCACAATTCCCCGGCCCCCGGCACATAGGGAATCAGCAAGTATTTGGCGAGGACGGCATGGCCGGTGACGTAGGCAAAAATGGCGAAAGCCCCGGCGATCATTACCGTCGGCATGATCGCCAGCCCGTCGAGGCCGTCGGTCAGGTTGACCGCGTTGCTGGTGCCGACGATGACGAAGTAGGTCAGCGTGATGAAGCCGATGATCCCTAGCGGATAGGCGACGGTCTTGAAGAAGGGCACGATCAGCTCAGTCTGTGCCGGAGAACTGGCCGAGAAGGCGATGAACAATGCCGCACCGACGCCGAGCACGGACTGCCAGAAGAACTTCCAGCGACTGGCCAGGCCGTTCGGGTCGCGATAGACCACCTTCTTCCAGTCGTCGTACCAGCCGACGATGCCGAAACCCAGGGTGACCACCAGTACCGTCCACACGTACTTGTTGGTCAGGTCGCCCCAGAGCAGCGTCGTGATGCCGATGGCGATCAGGATCAGCACGCCGCCCATGGTCGGCGTCCCGGATTTGACGAGATGGGTCTGCGGCCCG
Source organism: Azonexaceae bacterium (assembly GCA_041307825.1). Lineage (GTDB taxonomy): Bacteria > Pseudomonadota > Gammaproteobacteria > Burkholderiales > Rhodocyclaceae > Azonexus. Next base: position 4,382 of record JBFZCS010000123.1, on the reverse strand, counting down.
TCGCTACGCACTGCCTGGCCGATCTTCTTCTCGGCCAGCCAGCGGATGACGCGCGGACCGGCGGCGAACGAGATCAGCAGCGCCGTCATCGCCGCCAGCACAGTCCGCAGCGTGATGTAGTTGAAGACGTTGAAGAAACGAATGTCCTGGGCGAGCCATTGGGTCAGGGCCAGCAGCATCAGTTTTTCTCCCCGGAGACGATGGCATCCGCCACCCGTTCCATCTTCATGAAGCGCGAACCTTTCACCAGCACCGTGGTTTCGGGCCCCAATTCCTTGTTGACCGCAGCAATCAGCTTGTCGATATCGGAGAAGTGCCGGGCGCCCTCGCCGAAGTTGCGCACCGCTTGCTGGCAGGCATCGCCGATGCCGAACAGCAGATCGACCCCCTGGCTCTTGGCATAGCCGCCGATTTCGTCGTGATACTGGCCGCTGGCCTCGCCGATTTCGCCCATGTCGCCGAGAACCAGGATCTTGCGGCCGATGGTCGCGGCAAGCACCTCGATGCCGGCGCGCACCGAATCCGGATTGGCGTTGTAGGTATCGTCGAGCACCACCGCGCCATCGCGGCCGGCGCGCACCTGCAGCCGTCCCTTGATGCCGGCGAAACGCTCAAGACCGGCGATTACCGCAGCCAGCGGGATGCCGGCGGCGAGGCAGGCGGCGGCCGCCGCGACGGCATTGCGGGCGTTGTGGCGACCGGGCACGGCGATGCGAATTTCTGCGATACCCTCCGGCGCCGTCAGAATCACGCGCGTCTCCAGTCCGTGCTGATGAACGACTGCGCGCACATCGGCAGCCTGCTCGATCCCAAAGCTGTGCACCGCATGGCCTCTTGCCATGCGCTGCCAGAGCGCCGCGTAACGGTCGTCGGCATTGACCACGGCGACGCCCCCCGCCGCCAGGCCGCCAAAAATGCTGCCCTTCTCGCGCGCCACCTCATCCAGATCACCCATGCCCTCGAGGTGGGCACGCTGGGCGTTGGTTACCACGGCCACCGTCGGCGCGCCGATCTTCGCCAGGTAGGCGATCTCGCCAGAATGATTCATGCCCATTTCGATAACTGCAGCGCGATGGCCGGCGTTCAAGCCGAGCAGCGTCAGCGGCAGGCCGATGTCGTTGTTCAAATTGCCGCGCGTGGCGAGCACGGCGTCGCCGAATTGCGCCTGGAGAATGGCGGCGATCATTTCCTTGGTCGTCGTCTTGCCGTTCGAACCGGTGACGGCGATCACCGGAATTGCAAAGCGGGCGCGCCAGGCGGCAGCCAGCTTGCCGAGGGCGATCCGCGTGTCGTCGACGACCAGCGCCGGTACACCGGCCGGCACCCGCGCCGCGTCGCTCACCAGCAGGGCGGTGGCGCCAGCGGCGATGGCCTGGTCGAGAAAATCATGGGCATCGAAACGTTCGCCACGCAGCGCGACGAACAATTGCCCGGCAGCGATGGCGCGCGTATCGGTCGACACGCCGGCGATCGCCAGGTCAGCCCCGACAACCCGGCCGCCGATGGCGTGTTGAATATCGGAGAGCAGCCAGTTCATCACGCCACCTCCCGCTTGCCCTGACGGCGCAGATCGAGTGCGTTCCGCGCCTGTTCGAGATCGGAGAAAGGCATCCGCACCCCGGCGCTTTCCTGATAGGCCTCGTGCCCCTTGCCGGCGAGCAGCACGACATCAGCGTCCGCGGCGCTGGCGATGGCGCGGCGGATGGCCAGCGTCCGGTCGACTTCCGATTCGGCCTGTGCCGCCCCCGCCTTGATCTCGGCGATGATCTGCGCCGGATCCTCGCTACGCGGATTGTCGCTGGTCAGCAGCGCCTGATCGGCGAGCCGTGCCGCAACCTCGCCCATTTGCGGCCGCTTGCCCTTGTCGCGGTCGCCGCCGCAGCCGAAGACGACGCACAGCCGCCCGCCGCGCTCGTCAGCGACGCCGCGCAGCGTGACCAGGACATTCTCGAGCGCATCCGGGGTATGCGCATAATCAACAACCACCAGCGGTTCGCCGACGCCGCCCAGGCGTTCCATGCGTCCAGCCGGCGGCTTCAGTCCGGCCAGCCGGTGGGCGACCTCGGCAACCCCGACGCCGGCATCATGCAGCACCGCGGCAACCGCCAGCAGATTGGAGATGTTGTAGCGCCCGAGCAGCGCGGTGTCGACATTGGCCCCGCCATCCGGCAGAACAAGGCGGAAACGTTGGCCCAGCGGCGTGGCAACCAGCTGTTCGGCGCGCACCGCGCCGGCCCCGCCAATACCGTAGCCGAGCACCGAACTGGCCGTCGTTTCGGCGCTCAGCCGGCGACCGAGCGCATCGTCGAGATTGACGATCGCCGTGCGCAACCCGGGCCAGGCGAAGAGTTTTTCCTTCGCCGTCGCATAGGCCGCCATGCTGCCGTGGTAGTCGAGATGGTCGCGGGTGAAATTGGTGAACACCGCGACATCGACGCGAGCGCCGTTCATGCGCCCCTCCGCGATGCCGATCGAGCTGGCTTCGAGGGCGCAGGCCTCAGCATCGGCCTGACGAAAATCAGCCAGCAAGCGCATCAGCGTCGTCGCTTCCGGCGTTGTAAAGCCGGTCTCGACGAACGCTCCGGGAAAACCGGCCCCCAGGGTGCCTATCAACGCGCAGCGGCGCCCAAGGGCATGGGCGATGAACTGGCTGACCGTCGTCTTGCCGTTGGTCCCGGTGATAGCGATCAGCGAAAGGCTCGCGCTCGGCTCGCCGCAAACCAGATGCGCCAGCGGGCCGGCCAGGGCGCGCAGGCCATCGACCTGCAGGTTGGCTGCGGCCCACGCCGGATTCCAGGCAAAGTCGCCACCCGCCTGCCAAATCACGGCGATCGCACCCTGCACGATCGCGTCGGGAATGAAGCGACGACCATCGGCCAAGTCGCCCGGATAGGCAAGGAAGATGTCGCCAGGCCGTACCTGGCGGCTATCGTCAGCCACACCCGTTGGGGCGATGCCCAGCGCTCCCAAGCGTTCGAGAATTTCCCGCGGCGCGCTCACAGTCGCCCCTTTCCTGCCGCTGCATCGGCCACCTGCAATGGTGCATCTGGCGAAACTCCCAGGGTACGCAGCGAAGCACCCATCACCTGAGAGAACACCGGCGCTGCCACGGCGCCTCCGTAGTGCTGGCCGGCTCCGGGTTCATCGATCATCACCGCCACGATCAGGCGTGGATCGGAAATTGGCGCGAAACCAACGAAGGCCGACACATATTTGTTGGCATAGGCGCCATCGACCAACTTGTGTGCGGTACCCGTTTTCCCACCGACTCGGTAGCCCGGCACGCGCGCCTTGGGCGCCGTCCCTTCGGGACCGGCGGCCATTTCCAGCATCACGCGCATTTCCCGCGCCGTTTGGGCTGAAAACACAGGCACGCCATGCACGACAGGCTGGTCGACCTTGAGCAACGACAGCGGAATCAGGTCGCCGTCGCGCGCGAACACCGAGTAGGCGCGCGCCAGCTGAATCAGGCTCACCGAGATGCCGTGGCCATAGGACATCGTCGCCTGTTCGATCGGCCGCCATTTTTTCCAAGGCCGCAGACGGCCGGTGACTTCGCCCGGAAATCCGAGTTGCGGCACCTGCCCGAAGCCGATGGAGTCGAACATCTGCCACATCTCCTGCGGCGGAATGGTCAGCGCCATCTTGGTGACGCCGACGTTGGACGACTTCTGGATCACCTGTGCCACGCTCAGTGCTCCGTGCGGATGGGCGTCAGAGATCGTCGCACTGCCAATGGTCAATCGCCCCGGCGCGCAATTGATCACGGTGTCGGGACGGAACTTGCCCATTTCCATGGCCAGCGCTGCGGTGAACGGCTTCAGCGTGGATCCCGGCTCGAAGGTATCGGTAAATGCCCGATTGCGCAGCTGAGCGCCTGAGAGGCTTTCTCGGTTGTTCGGGTTGTAGGTTGGCCAGTTCGCCAGCGCCAGCACCTCCCCGGTCTGGGCGTCGAGCACCACGACGCCGCCGGCCTTGGCCTTGTGCATCTCGACAGCCGCCTTGAGCTGACTGAAGGCGATGTACTGGATCTTCGAATCGAGCGCCAAGCGGATTTCCTTGCCATCCTGCGGCGGCTTCAGCGCCCCGACATCCTCGATGATGTTGCCGCGGCGATCGCGGATCACGGTCCGGCTGCCGGGACGCCCGAGCAGGCTCGGCTGGAAGGCCAGCTCGACGCCTTCGAGCCCCTTGTCGTCCACCCCGGTGAAGCCGACGATGTGGGCGGTCATGTCGCCGGTCGGGTAATAGCGGCGGTATTCCTTTTCCTGGTGTATCCCCGGCAGCTTCAGCGTCGCGATGCGCTCGGCCGTTTCCGGCGGCACCTGACGCTTGACGAAGACGAACGTCTTTTCGGGCGCGATCTTGCCGTCCAGATCGGA
>JBFZCS010000122.1:0-3217 GCA_041307825.1 Azonexaceae bacterium | reverse complement strand
CGGGGCCGGCGTGATGGCCAGTTCGGCGTCGAGCGCATCGATATGGGCCGCCAGATCGGGCAGCGGAAAAGCAGGCCGCGGCGCGCAACGCCTTTTCCGCCAAGCTCTCCGAAAAACCGTCGCGGCGTCCGATGTGGCTGGCACTCGGCACGCTCGGCCTGGCTGCCGCGGGGATCGGCACCTACGTCTTTTTCCAGCTGCAATCGATGAGCAGCGCTACGCTGACACCCGCCGCCCGCAGCACGGCCCCGGTCGCAGCGCGCCCCGCCTCGCCGACCACCATTTCACCGCCGGCGGTACCGCTGACGCCAGCGACGCCGAAAGGCATTTTGCCCCCGAATCAGGCGTCGACCGCGACCGGCCAAGAGTCCGCGTCGATTTTTGCCCCGCGTTCCGCCGGGAGCGCCTATGAGGCGCGTCCGGAGCCAGCGCGCCGGATGGCGGCCACCGATTCGCCCGGTGCCGTTCCGATTCGCCTGACCCGCACCCGCCCCGAACCGGATGTCAATGCCCAGGCCGGCTATGCCAAACTCCAGGGCAACCAGCTCGATGGCGCGCGCCACGACTACGAGCAGGCGCTGAAAACCGATCCCAACAATGTCGACACGCTGCTCGCGCTTGCCGCCATCGCCCAGCGTCAGGGACGCTCCGCCGATGCCGACGGCTACCGACAGCGCGCCATCGACGCCGACCCGCGCGACCCGGCTGCCCAGGCAGCAGCCCTCGGCGTAACAACCGGTGGCGACCAGATGGCCAATGAAAGCCGCCTGAAGTCCGCGCTGGCGGCGCAGCCGGAATCCGGGCCGCTGAGTTTCGCGCTCGGCAACCTCTACGCCCGCCAGGGGCGCTGGTCCGAGGCCCAGCAGGTCTATTTCAACGCAGTCGCCGCCGACGCCGACAACCCGGATTATCTGTTCAACCTGGCGATCAGTCTCGACCATCTGCGCCAGCCCAAGCTGGCCGCCCAACACTACCGCCTGGCGCTGGACGCCGCCCAGCGCCGTCCGGCAGCCTTCGACCGCGAACGGGTCAAGCTCCGCCTCGCTGAACTTGGCCGCGAGAATTAGCCCGCGATGAACAGTCCCGCTCCGCAGCGCCGCCCGCTCGGCCAGATCCTGATGGCCAAGGGGATCCTCTCCGAGGACCAGTTGCGCATCGCCCTGCTCGAGCAGATGAAGGCGAACCAGCCGATCGGCAAGCTGCTGGTGTCGCTCGGCTTCGTTTCGGAGACGACGCTGCGCGAAGCGCTGTCGGAGAGCCTCGGCCAGCAGAGCATCGACCTCTCGAACGCCATCGTCGACCCGCAGGCCCTGAAACTGGTGCCGCGCGACATCGCCAAGCGCCACCACCTGCTGCCGCTCGACTATGATACGGCCAATCACCGGCTGACGCTGGCGATCGCCGACATCCACAACATCGTCGGCCTCGACCGCGTGCGCACGCTGCTCCCCGAGCATGTCGAGATCGAAACGCTGATTGCCAGCGAATCCGAGGTCGACCGCGCCATCGACCAGTATTACGGCTACGAGCTGTCGATCGACGGCATCCTGCAGGAGATCGAAACCGGCGAAATCGACTGGAAGAGCCTGTCGGCGACCGACGACGAATACAGCCAGCCGGTCGTCCGTCTGATCGACTCGATCCTCACCGATGCCGTCAAGCGCGAAGTGTCGGACATCCACTTCGAGCCGGAAGCCAACTTCCTGCGCATCCGCTATCGAATCGACGGCATGCTGCGCCAGATCCGCGCCCTGCACAAATCCTACTGGCCGGCGATGACGGTGCGCATCAAGGTGCTGAGCGGCATGAACATCGCCGAAATGCGCGCCCCGCAGGACGGTCGCATCGGGCTGACCGTTTCCGGCCGCCAGGTCGATTTCCGCGTCGCCTGCCAGCCGACCATCCACGGCGAGAACATCGTGCTGCGCGTTCTCGACCGCCAGAAGGGCATCGTGCCGCTCGAGGATCTCGGCCTCGCCGACGAACACCTGCAACGCCTGAAACTGATGATCGCCCGCCCCGAGGGCATCATCCTGGTCACCGGGCCGACCGGCAGCGGCAAGACGACGACGCTCTACTCGGTACTCAACCATATCAACACCGAGGGCATCCACATCATGACCCTCGAAGACCCGGTCGAGTACCCGATGGCGCTGGTGCGCCAGACGTCGGTCGCCGAGACCTCCAAGCTCGATTTCGCCAACGGCATCCGGTCGATGATGCGCCAGGATCCGGACGTCATCCTGGTCGGCGAAATCCGCGATGCGGATACCGCCGAAATGGCCTTCCGCGCGGCAATGACCGGCCATCAGGTCTATTCGACGCTGCACACCAACTCGGCCGTCGGCACCATTCCGCGCCTGCTCGACATCGGCGTCCTGCCCGACATCATGGCCGGCAACATCATCGGCATCGTCGCCCAGCGCCTGATCCGCCGGCTCTGCGACCATTGCAAATCGCCCTACCATGCCGAGACGCACGAGATGCAATTGTTCGGCACCCCGGCCGATGGCGCGCGACCGGTGCTCTATCGCGCCACGGGCTGCGAGCGCTGCGACTTCCAGGGATATCGCAGCCGCATCGCGATCATGGAACTGCTGCGTATCGACAGCGGCATCGACGAACTGATCGCCCGCCGCGCCACCACCCACGAAATCCGTGCCTTGGCGCTCAGCCAGGGTTTCGTCACGCTGGCCGACGACGGCCTGCGCCGGGTGCTCAACGGCACGACATCGCTCGAGGAACTCGGGCGCGTCGTCGACCTGACCGACCGGATGTAGCGATGCTCTTCGACTACAAGGCCGTCAGCATCGAGGGGCGCATGGTCTTCGGACGCATCGATGCGATCAACATCGTCGATCTCGAGATGCGCCTCAAGCGCATGGAGCTCGACCTGGTTTCCGGCAACCCGGTCAACCACCAGAAACTGTTCGGCAGCAGGAAGATTCCCCGCCGCGAACTGATCAATTTCTGTTTTCACCTCGACCAGCTGGCACGTTCCGGCGTACCGATCCTCGAAGGCCTGGCCGACCTGCGCGACTCGATCGAGAATCCGCGTTTTCGTGAAGTCATCGCCGGCCTGATCGAGGGCATCGAGGGCGGCCAGACGCTGTCGCAGGCGATGGCCGACCACCCCACCGTATTCAGCCAGGTCTTCGTCAGCCTGATCCGCGCCGGGGAGGCGACCGGGGAGTTGCCCGAAGTCCTCAGCAGCCTC
>JBFZCS010000121.1:0-4279 GCA_041307825.1 Azonexaceae bacterium | reverse complement strand
CATCGGGCCGATATTGGGTGATGGTCGGCTTCTTGAGTTCGGACGCATCATCATCCGGAAAATGCTCAAGATACGGCGCCGTCAGCCGGTACTTGACGCGCCCTTCCTCGTCGAACTGACGCACCAGCAGGTTCTCGGCAATCGAGTCGGGGTCATGACGCAGCTTCGCGTCAGGCGTGGTTTCGGCCGGCGCGACGATCCTCTCCAGCCAGAAACTGAGCCCGGCCAGCGAAGCCAGCAGGGCTATCGTAAACAGTTGGCTGGTCCCGAGCTTCATTGTGCGTCAAGGTAAGCTGCAAAAAGGGCTTCGAGCTTGCCTTGGGCAGCGAGAATGAATTCCGCGGCCTCGCGCACCGCGCCATGCCCGCCGCCGCTGTCGGTCACCGCATGGGCCCGCTCGCGGACTACCGGCCGCGCGTTGGCCGGCGCAATCGCCAAGCCGCACTGTTTCATGGCCTGCAAATCGATCAGGTCATCGCCCATGAAGGCGCACTCGGGCCAGTGCAGGCCGAGTTTTTCCAGCAATTCACCGACCACCGCACGCTTGTCGGTCACACCCTGAAAGACGTGTTCGATGCCAAGATCGGCGGCACGCACGGCGACGACGCCGGAGGTGCGACCGGTAACGATCGCCAGCTCCAGCCCGGCGCGCTGCAGGAGCTTGAGGCCAAAGCCGTCCTGGACGTTGAAGGTCTTGAGTTCGTGGCCGTCGTCCGCATAGTGCAGCCCACCGTCGGTCATCACGCCGTCGATATCGAAAGCGATCAGCTTGATCCGTGCAGCGCGTGTCCGGGCATCCATCAGATCACCCGGGCGGTGAACAGGTCATGCATATTGAGCGCGCCGAGCAGCCGTCCGTCCGCATCGGCCACCAGCAATGCATTGATCCGGTAGCGTTCCATCATCTCGACCGCCTCGACGGCGAGCCGTTCGGGCGCGATGGTCCGCGGATTTCCATGCATCACGCTGTCGATGCGCGCGCTCTGCAGATCGACCCGCTTTTCGAATGCGCGCCGCAGGTCGCCGTCGGTGAAAATCCCGAGCACCCGACCGCCATCGCCGACGACGGCGACCAGCCCGAGGCCGCCGCGCGACATGGCGAGGATGGCATCGCTCACGCCGGTCAGCGGCCCGACGGTCGGCACGTCGGCGCCGCTGCGCATGACATCGCGGACATGGGTCAGCAAGCGGCGCCCAAGCGAACCGCCAGGATGGGAACGGGCAAAATCGTCCGGCCCGAAGCCGCGCGCATCGAGCAGCGCGACCGCCAGCGCATCGCCCAATGCCAAGGCGGCAGTGGTGCTCGCCGTCGGCGCCAGGTTGTGCGGGCAGGCCTCCTGCGCGACGCCGGCATCGAGATGGACATCGGCTTCGCGGGCGAGCGTCGAGGTAGCCACGCCGGTCATCGCGATCAGGCGCGCGCCCTGGCGCTTGATCAGCGGCACGATGCGCAACAGCTCCTCGGATTCCCCGGAATTCGACAGCGCCAGCAGGATGTCATCGCGGGTGATCATGCCAAGGTCGCCGTGGCTGGCTTCCGCGGGATGCACGAAATAAGCCGGGGTTCCGGTGCTCGCCATGGTCGACGCGATCTTGCGCGCCACATGCCCGGATTTGCCCATACCGCTGACGATCATTCGCCCGTGGCAGCCGAGTATGAGCTCGACCGCCGCCGCGAACTCGCCGTTTATCCTGCCGACCAGCGCGTCGACCGCGGCAGCCTCGATGCTCAGTGTCTGGCGACCAAGCGCCAGTGCACGTTCCGGCGAGAAATGATCGGCTTTCAAGTTTTGGCTCATGGGCTTGCTGCGGTTATGATGACCAGAGTATACCTGACTTAGCGAAACGGCCTTGAGCGCGCTCTCCCTCGTCCTCCTGCTTCTCGGTGCCTCGGTGCTGGCGGTCGTCATCTGCCGGCGCTTCAACCTGCCGCCGGTGCTCGGCTACCTGCTGGTCGGCAGCGTCATCGGCCCGCACGCGCTGAACCTGATGCAGGACGTGCATCGCGTCGAATATCTCGCCGAATTCGGGGTCGTCTTCCTGATGTTCTCGATCGGCCTCGAATTTTCGCTGCCCAAGCTCTACGCGATGAAACGCATCGTCTTCGGACTCGGGTTACTGCAGGTCGTCGTCAGCATGATCCTGATCACCGCCCTGATCATGTTCTTCGGTGTCAACTGGCAACTCGGCATTGCGCTCGGCGGCGTCTTCGCAATGTCATCGACCGCCCTCCTGACCAAGCTGCTGGCCGAGCGCATGCAGTTCGACACGGCGCACGGCCGCGAGATCATGGGCGTGCTGCTCCTGCAGGATCTGGCGGTCGTGCCGTTGCTGGTGATCATTCCCGCGCTGACCCAGCCGCCGGAGAAACTCGCGATGCTGCTCGGCGTGGCCCTGCTCAAGGCCATCGTCGTGCTCGCGGTCATTCTGGTTTTCGGCCAGAAACTGATGCGCAAGTGGTTCCACTTCGTGGCCCGCGCCAAATCGTCCGAGGTGTTCGTCCTCAACGTCTTGCTGATCACACTGGGCCTCGCCACGCTGACCGAACTGGCCGGGCTGTCGCTGGCCCTGGGCGCCTTCGTCGCCGGCATGCTGATTTCCGAGACCGAATACCGCCTGCAGGTCGAGGAGGACATCAAGCCTTTCCGCGACGTTCTGATGGGTCTTTTCTTCGTGACCATCGGCGTCAAGCTCGACCTGCAGATCCTGGTCGGGCTGTGGTGGCAGGTACTGGCCGTGCTGGTCGGCCTGCTGGTCATCAAGAGCGCCGTCGTCGGCCTGCTTTCCTGGCGCCTCGGCTCGACCCCCGGCAACGCCATCCGCTCCGCCCTGTGGCTTTGCGCCGGCGGCGAATTCGGCTTCGTGCTGCTGGGCGAGATCGCCAACATGCCCAAGGTGGTCGAGCAGGCGGCGCTGACCGTCCTGGTACTTTCGATGCTCACCGCGCCATTCATCGTTCACTACAGCGAAAAACTGGTCATGCGCTTCGTCGCCAACGAGTGGATGATGCGCTCGATGCAACTGACGACGATCGCCGCGCAGTCCATGGGGACCGAAAAGCACGCGATCCTCTGCGGATTCGGTCGCAGCGGTCAGTATCTGGCGCGCTTTCTCAGCCAGGAAGGGATCAACTACATTGCCCTCGACCTCGATCCCGATCGGGTTCGCGAAGCAGCTGCGGGCGGCGAAACCGTCGTCTTCGGCGATGCCGGACGCAAGGACGCGCTGATTGCCGCCGGTCTGATGCGCGCCAGCGTGGTGATCATCACGTTCAGCGACACCCCGCTCTCGGAAAAGATCCTGTTCCACATCCAGGCCATGCGACCGGAAGTTCCGGTCATTGTCCGGACTGCCGATGAGCGCGACATCGAGCGCCTGTCGCGCGCCGGAGCGACCGAGGTGGTTCCCGAGGCGCTCGAAGCCAGCCTGATGCTCTCCTCGCATGCTCTGGTGCTGCTTGGCGTTCCGCTCAATCGCGTACTCAAGCGCATCCGCCAGACGCGCTCGGAACGCTACAGCCTGCTACGCGGCTTCTTTCGCGGCGCGAGCGATCATGAGCGCGACGAAATGGACGACCACCAGCAACCCCGCCTGCACTCGGTTCATCTCGGGCCGGGGGCCGGTGCCATCGGGCGCACCCTCGACGACCTCGACCTGGAGACATTTGGTTGCGAGGTCAGCGCCATTCGCCGCCGCGGCATCCGCGCCGTCGAACCGGCGCCGGAAACACAGCTCGAGGAAGGCGACGTCGTCGTCCTGCTCGGCGACCCGGAAGCGATCGCCGCCGCCGAGGAACGGCTGCTCCAGAAATGAAAAAAGCCCGCCGAAGCGGGCTTTTTCATCGACCTGTCAGACCTGTCAATTGGAGGAACACACTGTAAAAAGACGGGAGTCTTCAGTCGGAGTCAGATTGGCAGGAAATGCAGCGCCATCCGCCGCCGCAATAACCCGAATGCTTCCCGTCGATGTATTACCGTCGTCCGAAGTGATATCGAGTTGCCGCATAAACCTGCCTTGAATGTTGGAGGAGCACACGAAGAAGTTACCAGTCCATCCGGCAACCGGTGTTACTCCAGTAATACCAATGAATCCACCCTCAGAGTTCCGGGGGAAATAATCTACATTTCCGGGATCCGTTGCCCCTGCAGCAAGATTGGCGAGACGAACGTGCTGCCAGAAATTACATGACTCGGTAGGGCAAACGCCGCCGGCCGGTTGAGCATCCCATGCGCCATCGATTCGACCATTGCCGTTACCATCAGCCGCAAGGGGAACCCCG
>JBFZCS010000120.1:0-3351 GCA_041307825.1 Azonexaceae bacterium | reverse complement strand
CGCGCCCGGCGATCAATTCGCGGTAGGCGGGCAGGCTGAAGATGGCGTCCATCGTCGCCGCGCTTTTCTGCAAGTCTTCGATGGTCTCGAACAGCGGGATGATGTTGACGTCGAGCTGCGCTCGCTTGCCGGGGCGGAGCAGGCCGGACTCCTTGAGCAGCAGCGCCAGTTCGAGGAGGTCGGAAACGCCGTCGGTCTTCGAGATGATGCAGTTGGGGAGGGCGGCGGCGCCGTAGCGCTGGCGCAGTTCGCGGGTGGCGAAGAAGATGGCCAGTTCGCCCCGGGTTTCCTCGGAATAGTTCAGGTAGGGCGAGTAAAGCGGGCGCGGCGTGGCGATCTCCTCGACCAGCAGCCTGATGCGGTCGACCTCGGAAAGTGCCTCGTAATCGGGGCAGCGGCCGGCGCCGGCGAGCAGTTCGGCGACGCTGCGGGCGTGGACTTCGGAGTTCTGGCGCAGGTCGATCGGCGCCAGGTGGAAGCCGAAAACCTGCACGGCGCGCAACAGCCGGCGCAGGCGGCCACCGGCCAGCGAGGCGCTGCCGTTCAGCTTGAGCGAATTCGACAGCACCTTGAGGTCGGCGCGCAGGGCATCGGGGTCGTCATAAGGCGAGGCATGGCCGATTTCATGACGGACCGGCTCGACATGGTCGAGAGTGCGGGCGGTGGCGGCAACCCGCGCATAAATGCCGGACAGGGCGCGGCGGTAGGGTTCGTCGGCACGTTGCGGCGAGTGATCGGTGGAGCGCTCGGCGAGGTCATCCAGTTCCGGCGTGGTGGCGACCAGCAGGTTGGACAGCGGCAACTCGCCGCCGAGTTCGTGAATTTCGTCGAGATAGTGATTGAGCGTGGCCGCCGATTGCAGGCGCAGTGTTTCGCGCAGAATTTCGGCGGTGACGAAGGGGTTGCCGTCACGGTCGCCGCCGATCCAGCTACCGATACGGAAAAATGGCGGCAGCGCCCAGTTTTTTTCGGGATAGCGCTTGTGCAACTGCTGCGCAACCTGGACATAGAGACGCGGCAGTTCGGTGAAGAAGGTTTCGTTGAAGAAACCGATGCCGTTCTTGACCTCGTCGAGCACCTTGAGGCGCACCGGGCGCAACATGCGCGACTGCCAAAGGGTCAGGATGGCATTGGCGAGGCCGAGACGGTTCTCGGCCTCCTCTTCCGGCGTCATGCGCAGTCGCTCGCGCTGGTCGAGCAGGTGGGCAAGGTCGCGGTGGTTGCGGATCAGGCTCTGGCGCTGAACTTCGGTCGGATGCGCGGTGAGGACCGGGGAAACGACGGCGTGGGCGAAGAAATCGACGACGGCCTCGGGCGTGACATTGCTTTCGGCAAGCTGGTCGAGGGCATGGACGAGGCTGCCTTCGCGCGGCGGCGAACCGGCCAGATCGTAGGCGCGCCGGCGCCGGATATGGTGCTCGTCCTCGGCGATGTTGGCCAGTTGCAGGAAATAGCTGAAGGCGCGGACGACGGTCTGCGTCGTGTCGCGCGACAGCGGATCGAGCAGGGTAGCGAGTTCGGCGCGGGCGGCCGGGTCGCCCTCCCTGGCGAAGCGCACCGCGGTTTGGCGGACGCGCTCGACAATTTCGAAAACCTCATCACCTTCCTGCTCACGCACGGTGTCGCCGAGAGCCCGGCCAAGGAGCCGGATGTCGGTGCGGAGGGGTTCGTTCTTGTTGCTGTCGAGCGTATCCTGGGGCATTAATGTTTCCTGACTAGAAGTACCGAGGCGTCCGCTATTTTAGCGACTTGTTCGGCCACCGAGCCAAGAATCAGCCTCGCCAGGCCGCGCTGACCATGGCGGCCGATGACAATCAGGTCGCAGCCGAGTTCGCGCGACTTGTCGACCAGCACTTCCGAAACGCGGCGTTTCATCGTTTCGAGCAGTATGGTTTCCGCGTCGATCCCGCTGGCTGCAGCCCGGGCATCATCGAGAATCTTCGCGCCGGCGCCACGAATCGCCGCCATCGCGTGGTCGAGATTGATCGTCGTACTCACTGTGCGCTGGTGCATGCCCAGCAGGACCTCGTCGGCGACATGCACGATGTGCAGTTTGGCACCTGTGGCCCTGGTGATATTGATGGCTTCGTCGAGGGCAACTCGCGAGGTTTCGCTGTCGTCGATGGCGACGAGGATGTTCCTGTACATGATTATTCTTTCCTGAGTTGTTGAATGGGGTGGGGCGAACCTTCGCAAAAACGCCGCGCGTCGCCAGTTAGGGAATTCCTCAGCATGTCTGCTGCGGTCGACTGCATTTTTCGAGCAGATAGGCGATGGACTGGAAATTGCGCCCGGTTTCGGCGGTCAGGCCGATTTCACAGGTGCGGTTGGTCGATACGCCGCAGGCGCAGTTGGCTGGCAGTTCCTCGTGGATATGGCGCAGGGCATGCTTGTTGAGTTCGGGCACGACGAAGCCGCGGTCGCCGGCGAAACCACAGCAGGTGACGCCGGCCGGCTCGACGATCTCTTCGGCGCAGGCTGCGAGCAGGGTGCGCAGCTTGCCGTCGGCACCGTTCTTCCTGACGCTGCAATTGACGTGCAGGGCGACCGGGCCGGCTTGCTTGTTGATTACCAGCCTTGGCAGCAGCGCATCGGCGGCGAATTCGTGGAAATCGTAGAGCGTGAGGCGACCGGCCAGGTGCTTCTTCATGCGGGCGGTGCATGTGCTGGCGTCCATGATCACCGGGTATCTGCCGTTTTCCGACGCTTTCATCAGCGCCGATTCCAGCGTGTTCGACATGCCTTCGGCTTCCTCGGCCATGCCCTTGCTGGACAACATCTGCCCGCAGCACAGTTGGTCGAAGCCTTCAGGCAGACGCGGCGCATAGCCGGCGCGGATCAGCAGTTCGCTGATGACATCGCCGAGCTGCGCAGTGCCGGATTCGGCAGGCCCGAAAATGCGGCCGCCACAGGCCGGGAAATAGACCACCGGATCGCCGACGTGGACAGTACGAGGTAGCGCTGCCTTGCCGGCGTGCGGCATGCCTTTCTTCCAGGCGCCGCCGGAAACGCGGCCGAGGAAGTTGTCACCGAGAATGCCGGAAACGGCATGGCCGACTTTCAGCCCTAGGCGCGAAGCGTTGGCCAGCGTGGCGAAATGTTCGCCGGTCCAGGCGTTGACCGCGCGTGCAGCGTTGCCCAGGCAACGGCCGCGCAGGCGCCGGGTCAGGTCGCCGGTATCGATGCCGACCGGACAGGCAGTCGAGCACAGGCCGCAGCCGGCGCAGGTGTCGAGGCCCATGTAGGCGTAGTCCTCGCCGATCGGGCCAGCCACTTCGCCAGCGGCAGCGCGGCGCGCCAGTTCGCGGACGCTGACGATGCGCTGGCGCGGCGATAGCGTCAACCGGTGCG
>JBFZCS010000119.1:0-11602 GCA_041307825.1 Azonexaceae bacterium | reverse complement strand
CCCTGCCGCCGTCGCAATTCACCATCCTGCCCAACACCGCCGGCTGTTTTACGGCCGACGACGCGGTGCGCACGCTGCGCCTGGCGCGCGAACTGCTCGACGGCCACCCGTTGTGCAAGCTCGAGGTGCTGGGCGACCCGACCAGCCTGTTCCCTAACATGCCGGAAACCCTCAAGGCCGCCGAGACGCTGGTCAAGGACGGCTTCCACGTCATGGTCTACTGCTCGGACGACCCGATCCAGGCGAAGATGCTCGAAGAGATCGGCTGCGTCGCGGTGATGCCGCTGGCCTCGTTGATCGGCTCCGGCATGGGCATCCTGAACCCGTGGAACCTGCGCCTGATCATCGACAACGCCAAGGTGCCGATCATCGTCGATGCCGGCGTCGGCACCGCTTCCGACGCAGCCATCGCGCTCGAACTGGGCTGCGACGGCGTGCTGATGAACACCGCCATTGCCCATGCGAAAAACCCGGTGCTGATGGCGAGCGCCATGAAGAAGGGCGTCGAGGCCGGGCGCGAGGCCTATCTCGCCGGCCGCATGCCGCGCAAGCTCTATTCCGCCGACCCGTCGTCGCCGACCAGCGGACTGATCGGTTCGTGAGCGAAGGCGTTTACACCGAAGGCCGCGAGGGCCATGGCCACATCAAGAGTTATGTTCGCCGCGCCGGCCGCATGTCGGAAGCGCAGGCGCGCTACTACGCCGAGCTGATGCCGAAGATCGGCGTGGCCTATGCGCCGCAGACGATCGACCTTGCCGCGGTCTACGGCCGGAATGCCCCGAAAATCCTCGAAATCGGTTTCGGCATGGGCGAAACCACGGCGAAGATCGCCGATGCCTGCCGCGATAACGATTACCTCGGCGTCGAAGTCCATGTGCCGGGTATCGGCGCGCTGTGCAAGCAGATCGCCGAACGCGGCCTGAGCAACCTGCGCATCTGCCCGCACGATGCCGTCGAAGTTGTGCGCGACATGCTGCCGGCAGCCTCGCTTGATGGCGTTCACATCTTCTTCCCCGACCCGTGGCACAAGGCGCGCCACAACAAGCGCCGGCTGATCCAGCCGCGCTTCGTCGCGCTCCTGGCCTCGCGCCTCAAGCCGGGCGGCTACTTCCATTGCGCCACCGACTGGGAAGACTACGCCCACCAGATGCTGGATGTGCTCTCCGACGAACCGTCGCTGGCCAATACCGTCGCTGGCCCTTCCGTCGATCCGATGGCGGGTTTCGCCCCACGCCCCGATTACCGGCCGCTGACCAAGTTCGAGAACCGTGGTCTGCGTCTCGGTCACGGTGTCTGGGACCTGATTTTCAAGAAACGCTAACTGAATACATCATGTGGTTCAAAAACCTCCAGCTTTACCGACTCCCGGCGCCGTGGAACATCGACCTCGCCAAACTTGAAGAACAACTCGCCCGCGGCCCGTTCGTGAAGTGCCCGAGCAACCAGCCGCTGAGCCGCGGCTGGGTTGCGCCGCGCCGTGATGGCGCACTGGTCTTCGCACTCGGCCGCCAGTGGCTGCTTGCCCTGTCCGTCGAACAACGCCTGCTGCCCTCGTCGGTGGTCAATGACGAAGTCAGGGAACGCGCCGAGGCGATGGAAGCGCAGCAGGGCTATGCGCCGGGCCGCAAGCAGTTGAAGGAATTGCGCGAGCGCGTGACCGAGGAGTTGATGCCACGCGCCTTCACCCGCCGCCGCAGGACTTTGGTCTGGATCGATCCGCAAAATGGCTGGCTCTGCGTCGATGCCAGCAGTCCGGCCAAGGCCGATGAGGTCATCGAGCACCTGCGCCACTGTCTTGACGATTTCCCGCTGACCCTGCTCCATACGCAGCTTTCGCCGACGTCGGCGATGGCCGACTGGCTGGCCGGCGGTGATGCCCCGGCCGGTTTCACCATCGACCGCGACTGCGAACTGAAGGCCGCCGGCGAGGAGAAGGCGGCGGTCCGTTACGTCCGTCACCCGCTCGAAGGCGACGAGATCAAGGCGCATCTTGCCGGCGGCAAGTTGCCGACCCGCCTGGCGCTGACCTGGGACAATCGTATTTCCTTCATCCTCAGCGAAAAGCTGGAAATCAAGCGTCTCGCCTTCCTCGACCTGCTCAAGGAAGCGGCCGAGAAAAGCGCCGAGCATGCCGACGAACAGTTCGATGCTGACTTCGCGCTGATGACCGGCGAATTGTCGCGTTTCCTGCCGCAACTGGTCGAAGCGCTGGGCGGCGAGGTCGTCGAAGAAAAGTGAACACCTGCCCCTGCACCCCAAGGGTGCTTCCTTCGGGGCGCGGCAGTGGCAAACCCTATGCCGCCTGTTGCGGTCGACTCCATTCCGGGGCCGAAATTGCCGCGACCGCCGAGGCGCTGATGCGCTCGCGCTATAGCGCCTATGTGCTGAAGCTGGATGACTACCTGCTTGCCACCTGGCACCCGGGCACCCGTCCAAGCGAACTCGACCTGACCGCCGACGACAGCAAATGGCTCGGCCTCGATGTGAAAAAGCACGCGCTGCAGGACGACGCCCACGCTACCGTCGAATTCGTCGCCCGCTACCGCATCGCCGGCAAGGGGCACCGGCTGCATGAATTGAGTCGCTTCGTCCGTGAGGACGGTCGCTGGTATTACGTTGATGGCATCATGATGGGTGGGCGGGCTGACCGAACCTGCCGCCCCTAAAGCCGAGCGCCTTCCCCCTGATAACCCGGTGCGGGCAAGGCTGGCGCTAGCCTTTGCGCAGCTTCTCTTCCTTCTTTTCCTTCTTCGCTGCCTTTTTTTCCTTAATGGTTTTCAGCGGTTCCTTTTTGACTGCCTTTTTGGCGTCCTGGGACTTGGCCATGATCTTTCTCCTCGGGTTGAGTCAACGTTCGTACAGTGTAACGCCAATTACGCCAGCGCGAAGCGGGCGCTGGAGCGGGGGCTGGACATGCTTAAAAAGGCGGTCTTTTCGGCTGAAACCGGATGGGGCGAGCCGGTTCAGCTTGCTTCGCCGTCGTCCAGAAAGCGTTGCAGAAGTACGTTCAGAAAGCGCCGCCCCTTGAGCGTCGGGGCGATACGTTCAGGCGTCACCGCCAGTAGATTCTCCGCCTCGGCCGCGCGAATGCCGGGCAGGATGACGGCCAGGGGCTGCGCCGTCCGCGCCTCGAACAGCGCCGGATGGAAACCCTCGGCGATGCGCAGGGCGTTCATCAGGAATTCGAAGGGCAACTGGCGGGCAGGGACTTCATTTTCCTCGTGTACGGGTGATCCGGCGCGGACGTTCTCGAGGTAGGCGCTCGGGTGCTTCCAGCGCATCTGGCGCAGCACGCGGTCGTGCAACGTGAGTTTCGAATGGGCGCCGGCGCCGATGCCGAGGTAGTCGCCGAAATGCCAGTAGTTCAGGTTGTGGCGGCACTGCTTGCCAGCCCGGGCGAAGGCGGAGGTTTCGTAATTGGCGTAGCCGGCGGCCGCCAGGCGGGCTTCGATGGCCTCCTGCATGTCGGCGCAGGTGTCATTTTCCGGAAGCTCCGGCGGGAAGGCGGCGAAGCGGGTGTTCGGCTCCAGCGTCAGTTGGTAGCAGGAAAGGTGTGCGGGCGAAAAACCCAGGGCGGTCTCGATGTCGGCGAGTGCTTGGCCATGGGTTTGCCCTGGCAGGCCATACATCAGGTCCAGATTGAACGAGTCGAAATGTTCGCCTGCCAGTTGCGCGGCGAGTCTGGCTTCGGCGGCGCCGTGGATGCGGCCGAGCGCCTTCAGGTGTTCGTCGTTGAAGCTCTGGATGCCGAGCGACAGGCGGTTGACGCCAGCAGCGCGAAAGCCGGCGAACTTGCCGGCTTCGACCGTTCCCGGGTTCGCTTCCAGCGTGATTTCGGCTTCCGGTGACAACATGGCGAGCGCCCGGAAGGCGGCGATCAACTCGTCGATGGCGGCTGGCGACAGCAGGCTGGGCGTGCCACCGCCGAAGAAGACGCTGACCACCGGGCGTCCCCAGATCAGCGGCAACGCGGATTGCAGGTCAGCGATCAGCGCGGCAACGTACTCGGATTCGGGAATCTTGCCATTTGCCTCGTGCGAATTGAAGTCGCAGTAGGGGCACTTGCGCGCGCACCAAGGGACATGAACGTAGAGCGCGAGTGGCGGAGAAACGCGGAATTCGAGGCTTGCCGCGGTCGACGGCGTTTTTTGGGCAAAAATCGGGATGCTGCGTGCCACCTCGATTACAGGCTCGGCAGACGCTCGATCAGCTTCTGCATGGCCTGGCCGCGATGCGAAACCCGGTTTTTGGTGTCGGCATCGAGTTCGGCGCCAGTCTTGCCGAATTCCGGCAGGTAGAACATGGGGTCATAGCCGAAGCCGCGATCGCCGCGCAGTTCGGTCAGGATCTGGCCGTGCCACTCGCCTTCGGCGATCAGCGGTTGCGGGTCGTCGGCGTGGCGGACGAGGACGATGACCGAGACGAAATGGGCGGCACGGTTGGGGTTGGTGCCGAGTTCCGCCAGCAGCTTCTGATTGTTGCGCTCGTCCGACTTCGGCTCGCCGGCGTAACGGGCGGAATAGACGCCGGGCGCTCCGCCGAGCGCCGCGACGCAGATCCCGGAATCGTCGGCCAGCGCCGGCAGGCCCGAAAGTTTGGACGCATGCCGCGCCTTGGCCAGGGCATTCTCGACGAAGGTGCAGTGCGGTTCCTCGGCTTCGGGAATGCCAAGCTGATCCTGCGGAATGACCTCGAAGCCGAGCGGCGCCAGCAAGGCATTCAGCTCCTTCATCTTCTTGGCGTTGTTGGAAGCGAGAACGATTTTTTTCATGATGCGAGGGCGCGCTGCTGGGCGGCGATCAACTGGCGGATGCCGGCTTCGGCGAGGTCGGTCAGCGTGTTCATCTGCGGCCGGGTGAAGGGTTCGCGTTCGGCCGTGCCCTGAATTTCGACGATACCGCCGGCGCCGGTCATGACGATGTTCATGTCGGTGTCGCAGTCGGAGTCTTCCGGATAGTCGAGGTCGAGTACCGGCGCGCCCTTGTAGATGCCGACCGAGATGGCGGCGACGTGGTCGCGCACCGGGTTGGCGGCCAGCTTGCCGGCCGTCACCAGTTTTTCGCAGGCCTCGTGGAGCGCCACCCAGGCGCCGGTGATCGAGGCGCAGCGGGTGCCGCCGTCGGCCTGCAGGACGTCGCAGTCGAGCGTGACCTGGCGTTCGCCGAGCGCCTTGAGGTCGGTCACGGCGCGCAGGCTGCGGCCGATCAGGCGCTGGATTTCCTGGGTACGGCCGGTCTGCTTGCCCTTGGCCGCCTCGCGCGCGGTACGGGTGTGGGTCGAGCGCGGCAGCATGCCGTATTCGGCGGTGACCCAGCCCTGGCCCTTGCCGCGCAGGAAGGGCGGCACGTTCTCCTCGACGCTGGCGGTGCACAGCACGCGGGTGTCGCCCATCTCGATCAGCACCGAACCTTCGGCGTGGCGGGTGAAGTTGCGGGTCAGACTGACCGTGCGGAGCTGGTCGGATTGGCGTTGGCTGGGGCGCATGCTCATTGTCCTTGTTTCTTCGGATTGAATTTGTCGATGGCGGCGCGAATTTCCTCGATCGCCTGCTCGATCTCGCTCTCGGAGAGATCGGTCTTGTGTGCCGGGTCGCGGCCGAATTCCTCGATGTGGGTGGAAATTTCGTCGAGGGCCATGGTTTGGGTCGAGATGCTGCTGCTCGCTTCGTCGATGTAGGTTTCCTCCCAGCGCGCGGCAACCACCGAAAGGTTGTCGACGTGCTGACCGCCCTTGGCTTCCGCCTGTGAGAGCAGCATCGGCACGGTGTGAACGATATTGCTACCCTTGAGCGCCTGGGCCATGGCGTTGCCGTGAATTTCGCCCCACAGGCCGTCAGTGCACAGCAGCAGGATGTCGCCGTGGTTGAGCGGTGTCTTGCGCGAAAATTCGATTTCCGGGGGGGTCGGGCTGCCGAGGCAGCTGTAGATCTTGTTGCGATCCGGGTGGGTGGCCGCCCGCGCCTCCGAAAGCAGGCCTTCCTCGATCATGATGCGAATCCGCGAATGATCGCGGGTCTGGGCGACGACCTTGCCGCCGCGCATCAGGAACAGCCGGGAGTCGCCGGCGTGCGCCCAGTAGGCGATGTTGTCCTGGACGAGGCAAGCGACGCAGGTGGTGCGCGGCGTGTCGGCAAGGCGATGGCGTTCGGCGAAGTCGAGGATGGCGTGGTGGGCGTTGGTCATCCCCTTTTGCAGGAAGCGGAAGGGGTCGACCAGGGTCGGCCGGGCTTCGCGCTGAAAGTTGTCGGCCAGCGTCTGGACGGCGATCTGGGCGGCGATCTCGCCATAGTGATGGCCGCCCATGCCGTCGGCGACGACCATCAGCAGGGCTTCGCGCGAATAGCAGTAGGTGGTCCTGTCCTCGTTGTTGGAGCGCCCTCCCTGGCGGCTCTCCTGGTAGATGGTGAATCTCATCGGCCGGCTTTCTTGTATTTTTCGACAACGCGATCAAGCCAGCTCGATGATTCCTTGGGAACCGGCGGGGTAATCGTCTCGACCAGCGCTTTCTGCAGCGCGAAGACGCTCTGCGGCCGGTAGAAATGATTGAGATTGAGGCACCAGTCGATGATTTCCAGGAGACGATCCGAATATTCGCCTTCCCAGCGCATCATTGCAGGTACCAGGGTGTCCTTCGAGTAGCGTTCGTTGGCCGCCTGCGGCGCGCAACCGGCGATGCAGGCGTACATCGACGCCCCGACGCTGTAGATGTCGCTCCACGGCCCGAGGTCCTTGCGCGAGCCGTAGTGCTCGGGCGAGGCGAATCCCGGCGTATACATCGGCTTGAGCATCGGCTGGTCGGTCGACAGCGTCTGGCGGGCAGCGCCGAAATCGATCAGCACCGGCGTGTTGTCGCTGCGCAGATAGACGTTTGACGGCTTGAGGTCGAGATGCAGCAGCTTGTGCGAATGCACCTCGCGCAGGCCGTTGAGCAGGCGGGTGAACACACCGCGGATGAAGCGTTCGGAGACTTCGCCGCGATGCGTCTGGATGAATTCCTGAAGGGTGCGTCCGCGCTCGTACTCCATCACCATGTACACGGTTTCATTGGCGCGGAATAAATTGAGCACGCGGATCACGTTCGGGTGCGACAGGCGCGCCAGGGCGCGGCCCTCCTCGAAGAAGCATTTCATGCCGTAGCGAAAGGCGCTTTCGTGATCCGCCGTGATCAGCGGCTGGATTTCGCCTTCGCCGCGCAAGGCGAGGCTGTTGGGCAGATATTCCTTGATCGCGACGCGATTGCCTTCGCCGTCGGTCGCCAGGTAGACGATCGAAAAACCGCCGAGCGAAAGCTGGCGGGTAATCGTGTATTCCTCCAACTGGTGGCCGGCGGGTAACGGGTGGTTGGCTTGTTGCGCCATTGATCTCGCGGTTATGATGCAATCCTAGGCATTGTCGGGCGTGTTGTCCGGCCTGTAAAGCTGGAGAGCCACGAATAATGATTTGCAGCATGACCGGTTATGCAGTGAAGACGCTCGATATCGAGCGTGGATCGCTGCAGTTGGAACTCAAGAGCGTCAATTCGCGCTATCTGGATTTTCACTTTCGCGTCAGCGAAGACTTGCGCGCGCTCGAAATGCCGCTGCGCGAATTGCTGGCTAAGCACCTTGCGCGCGGCAAGGTCGAATGTCGCCTGTCGTTCAACGCGGCGGCGGCGCGGGCCGAGCAGTTGCAGCTCAATGGTGAGTTGCTGGCGACCCTGCAGTCGCTCAACGACAGGGTGTGTACACAAATGCCCGAGGCCAGGCCGCTGTCGGTGAATGACGTATTGCGCTGGCCGGGCATGTTCGGCGACCAGTCCATCGACTATGCGGCCTTCGGTCCGCCGGTGCTGGCGCTGGCGCGCGAGGTACTCGACGAATTTTCCGCCAGCCGGAGCCGCGAAGGTGAAAAACTGGCCGAAATGATCGTCGACCGCGTCAATGCGATCCGCGACATCATCCGCCGCGTGGCGCCGCGTATCCCCGAGGCGCAGGCGTTGTATACCGACAAGCTGCGCCAGCGCCTGACCGAGGCCTTGGGTGGCGCCAGCGACGAGCGCGTGTTGCAGGAGGTGGCGGTGTTCGCGACGCGCATCGACGTCGCCGAGGAGCTCACCCGTCTGGCGGCGCATCTTGACGAAGTCGAGCGCGTGCTCAAGCAGGGCGGCGCCTGCGGCAAGCGCCTCGACTTCCTGATGCAGGAACTCAATCGCGAAGCCAACACGCTCGGCTCGAAATCGGCGATCACCGAAGTCTCGCAGGCGTCGATGGACCTCAAGCTGCTGATCGAGCAGATGCGCGAGCAGATCCAGAACCTGGAATAGCCTGCGCATTGCCTTCCCGGAGGCCATGGCCTCCGGGGTCGCGTGTTATTGGGCTTTCAACTGGGCGGGTTAGCCAAAAACCAGGTTCATCATGATCATCAGCACAGTGATGAACAGCACTGTCATGATGCCGCCGGCCCGCATGAAATCAGCAACGCGATAACCGGCTGGCCCCATGATCAGCGCATTGACCTGATGCGTCGGCAGGAAGAACGAGTTCGAGGTCGCCAGAGCGACGGTCAGTGCGAATTCTGCCGGGTTTGCACCAGCGCCGATGGCGATATTGACGGCCAGTGGCACCAGCAGCACGGTGGCCCCGA
Organism: Azonexaceae bacterium; assembly: GCA_041307825.1. GTDB lineage: Bacteria > Pseudomonadota > Gammaproteobacteria > Burkholderiales > Rhodocyclaceae > Azonexus. The sequence goes on along the minus strand of JBFZCS010000119.1, from coordinate 2,981 downwards.
CGTTGGACATTACCAGCGTGAAGAAGGTGGCGAGAACGGCGATGGCGAGTTGGATCACCCAGATCGACGTGCCTCCGAGCAATTCCAGCGTCTGCTGCGCGATCCAGGCTGCCGTGCCACTGGTTTCGACGGCGAGGCCAAGCGGGATCAGGCTGGCGAGCAGGAACACCGATTTCCAACTGACCGCCTGATAGGCCTCCTCGATCTTCATGACGCCCGAGAGAATCATGCCGATGGCGCCGGTCATCAGCGCAATGGACAGGCGCAGATCGGTGAAAAGGATCAACCCGAGCGCGATGCCGAAAAACAGCAGCGCCGGCTTTACCTTGTGCGGGCGCAATTCCTCGTGCGGGTACTCGGTGGTGATGACGACGAAGTTAGGGTTTTTTTCCAGCCGCGCCAGTGCTTCCCAGGTTGTGTGCACGACCAGCGCGTCGCCGGCCTGCAACGGAATGTCGCGGACGCCATCGCCTTCGCGCAGCGTCCTGCCGCCGCGGTGCAGCGCCGTCATCGAGATACCGAAGACCTTGCGCATCCAGACGTCGCGGGCGCTCTTGCCGATCAGGTTGGAGCGGGGCGGGACTACCACCTCGGCAATGCCTGCCTTGGGTGGCGCAAGTTGCTCGGCGAAGGTTACCAGCTCGTTGCGCAGCTCAAGGCCATTGGCCTCGGCAAATGCTCGCAGGCGGTCTGGCGCCCCTAAAACGCCGAGTACGCTGCCACCGGGAATTTCGATGTCGCGCGCCGGCCCCATACGCAGGTCGTCGCTACCGCGCAGAATGGCGATGACGCGCAGCCGGTTTGGCCCTTCGATGTCGTTGATCAGCTTGCCGGTGACTGGGCTACCGGCAGGCACGACGATCTCGTACAGGGCGTAATCTAGACCATAGAGCTTCTGGAAGTAGTCCATCGCATCGGTACCGCCGACATTATCTACCTGGGTCTTTCCAGGCAGAACGAAGCGCCCGGCGAGGACAAAATAGATGATGCCGGTGGTCAGCAGCGCCAGTCCGATCGGCGTTACCGAGAACAGAGACCAGGTTTCCATCTGGTGCTCGACCGGCAACCCCTTGTTTGAAGTGAGAATCAGGTCGTTGAGCAGGATCAGTGGGCTGGAGCCAACCATCGTGATGGTGCCGCCGAGAATGGCGCAGAAACCCATCGGCATCAGCAAACGCGACATCGGCAGGCCGGTACGTGCCGAGATGCGGCTCACCACCGGCAGGAAAAGCGCGGCGGCACCGACGTTCTGCATGAAGCTGGAGATGAAACCGACGGTGCCGGAGATCGCCGGAATGATGCGTGCCTCGGTACGTCCGGCGAGCTTGAGGATGGTGCCGGCGACCTTGCCCATCAGGCCGGTCTTGTCGAGGCTGGCGCCGATGATCATGACGGCGATGATCGAGATCACGGCGTTGCTGGAAAATCCCCGAAACAATTCCGAGGCGGGCACCAGCGGATTCGGGAGTCCGATGACGCCGCCGAAATGGCTAGTCAGGCCGAGCAACACCATGATGCTGACCGCAGCGACATCGACGCCGACAACTTCGAAGGCAAATAGAAATACGGTCAGCATCAGAATACCGAGGACGACGGCGATTTGACGATCCGGTACGAAGTTGGCGGCGATGAGCCAGAGAACTAGGAACACGCCCCCTGCGACGACAGTTTTGATGTTGATGGCTTTCATCGTGGCTTTCCTGAAAATTTAGGCAACGAAGAAGTGGCAATTGATTTTGCATCCGCCGGGGGATGCCCCAGAGTGTGGCGAAGCGGAATGCATGGGTTCGTCGTCGCGCTGGCGATCAGTGTATATTTATATTCCACTAATATAATGGAAAAGCCTGATGATGCCCATGGGGTCGATGGCCGGTTCCGGTATTGCATAGGTGGGCAGCGAGGATTGTCTTGACCTTGTCACAGGCCGCGTTTACGGTGTGTTTCCGGCGCGCTTGTCGGTGACGTCGAAAATTCAAGGAGAGCGAAAATGGGACTGTTTAGTTTTATCAAGGAGGCCGGCGAAAAGCTGTTCGGCCACAAGGAAGTTGAGCAGGCAGTTTCTCCGGAAGAAAAAACCCGCCTTAACCAGGTCGCGGCGCAGGCGATTTTCGACCGCATCAACAGCCTCGGCCTCAAGTGGAGCAACCTGATGGTCAGCTACAAGAGCGGCCAGGTGACCATCACGGGTTCGACGCCGGATCAGGAAAACCGCGAAAAGATCATCTTGGCTGCCGGCAACGTGCAGGGCGTCGATAACGTCGACGATCAGCTGACGGTCGAGGCACCGGCGCCTGAAGCGCGTTTCTATACCGTGCTCAGTGGCGATACGCTGTCGAAGATCGCCCTCAGCCAGTACGGCAATGCTGCCAAATATCCGGTGATCTTCGAGGCCAACAAGCCAATGCTGAAGGATCCAAACAAGATCTATCCGGGCCAGAACCTGCGCATTCCTCCGTTGTGAACCCCGCCCACCACGGCGCTAATTGTCGTGGTGGCGCCTGAAAAAACCTATGTCCGGAAAACTTTATGTTGTGGCCGCTCCTTCGGGGGCCGGCAAGACCACGCTGGTTCGCCTGCTGCTCGATAGCGAGCCGAGCGTTCATCTGTCGGTTTCCTTCACGACTCGCGGCCCGCGCCCGGGCGAGCTGGACGGCCGCGAGTACCATTTCGTCGATGTGGCGACCTTCCGCGCCATGCTGGCTCGTGGCGACTTTCTCGAGTGGGCCGAGGTACACGGTAACTTCTACGGCACCTCCGGGGCCTGGATTGCCGACCAGTTGAACGCCGGCCACGATGTCCTGCTCGAAATCGACTGGCAGGGGGCGCAGCAGGTGCGCGCGGCGTTTCCGGACGCGATCGGGGTTTTCATCCTGCCGCCGTCGATGGAAGAACTGACCCGCCGCCTGACCGGGCGCGGAACCGACAGCGCCGAGGTGATCGAGCTCCGCTTGGCTGCGGCGCAAGCCGAGATGCGCCATGTC
>JBFZCS010000118.1:0-5533 GCA_041307825.1 Azonexaceae bacterium | reverse complement strand
ATCCTTGCCACGCTGCTTTCCGCCGTCGCCGCGACGGCGCTGGCCGACATCAACGTCGGCATCACGCTCTCCGCGACCGGCCCGGCCGCATCGCTCGGCATTCCCGAGAAGAACACCATCGACCTGCTGCCCAAGACGATCGCCGGACAGAAGGTCAATTACATCGTCCTCGACGATGCGACCGACACCACGACCGCGGTCAAGAACACCCGCAAGCTGATCAGCGAGAACAAGGTGGATGTCGTGATCGGTTCGACCACGACCCCCAATTCGCTGGCGATGATCGATGTCGCCGCCGAGGGCGAAACGCCGATGATCGCCATGGCCGCCGCGTCGCGCATCGTCGAGCCGATGGACGACAAGCGGAAATGGGTGTTCAAGACGCCGCAGAACGACGCCCAGATGTCGACTGCCATCGTCGAGCACATGACCAACAACAACATCAAAACCGTCGCCTATATCGGCTTCTCCGACGCCTACGGCGAAGGTTGGTGGAACGAGTTCTCGAAGATTGCCGAGGCGCGCAAGATCAAGCTGGTGGGCAATGAGCGCTTCAATCGCACCGATACCTCGGCGACCGGCCAGGTTCTCAAGATTATCTCCGCCAAGCCGGACGCCGTGCTGATCGGCGGCGCCGGAACGCCGGCCGCGCTGCCGCAGAAATCGCTGAAGGAAAAGGGCTATAAGGGCGTCATCTACCAGACGCACGGCGTCGCCAACGCCGACTTCCTGCGCGTCTGCGGCAAGGATTGCGAGGGCACCGTGCTACCCGCCGGGCCGGTTCTCGTTGCGGACCAGTTGCCGGCCGACCATCCGGTCAAGAAATCGGCCATGGAATACGTGACGAAGTATGAAGCCGTCCAGGGCAAGGGCACGGCCTCGACCTTCGGCGCCCATGCCTGGGATGCCGGCCTGTTGCTGGCGAACGCCGTGCCGGTGGCGCTGAAAAAGGCGCAACCCGGTACCAAGGAATTCCGGGCGGCGCTGCGGGACGCGCTGGAGGGCACCACCAACCTGCCGGCCGCGCATGGCGTCTTCAACATGAGCGCGAAGGATCATCTCGGTCTCGATCAACGGGCGCGGGTCATGGTCAAGGTGGACGGCGGTACCTGGAAACTCGTGAAGTAAGCGCTCGCTGGCGCCGTTCGGGTCGATTTTCCTGGCCACACTGATCGGCTCGTCCCGCGAGGGTGGGCTTCGATCAGTGCTGGCGAGGCGCCCTGACAGCGCTTCGCGCTACCGTTTCCGGTAACTCATGGATCTGCAAATCTTCCTTCTCCTCGGTCAGGATGGCGTCACCAGTGGCGCCATCTATGCCCTGCTGGCGCTGGCCCTGGTGCTGGTCTTCGCGGTCACCCGCGTGATATTCATCCCGCAGGGCGAGTTCGTCGCTTTCGGGGCGTTGACCCTCGCCGCGCTGCAGGCCAACAAGGTGCCGGGCACGGTCTGGCTGTTGCTGGCGCTGGGCACGGCGGTGGCCTTGATCGACGGGATCAGGCTGCTGCGCGAAGGGCGCTTCCGCAAGCTGCCGCCCTTGCTGATCTTCAATATCGGCATGCCGCTGGCTGGCGCCGGCGCGCTGCTCGTCGTGCCACCGGCCCAGTTGCCGCTGTGGGCGCAGGTCATCGTGGCGATGTTGCTGGTGGTGCCGATGGGCCCGATGATCTATCGCATCGCCTTCCAGCCGCTGGCCAGCGCCTCGGTCCTGGTCCTGTTGATCGTTTCGGTCGCCGTCCATCTGGCGTTGATCGGCCTCGGCCTGCTCTTCTTCGGCGCTGAGGGCTCGCGCACGCCGGCCTTCACCGACATCAGCTTCGAACTGGCCGGTGCGCCGCTGCAGGGCCAGACCGTTCTCATCGTCGTCGCCTCGGCGCTGCTGATCATCGGCCTCTATTTCTTCTTCGAGCGCACCATCTACGGCAAGGCGCTGCGGGCGACCGCGATGAACCGCACCGGGGCGCGCCTGATGGGCATTCCGCCGGCGCTCGCCGGCAAGCTGTGCTTCACGCTGGCGGCGGCGATCGGCGTCTTCTCGGGCATCCTGATCGCGCCGATCACTACCCTCTACTACGATTCCGGCTTCCTGATCGGCCTCAAGGGCTTTGTCGGCGCCATCATCGGCGGTCTCGCGTCGTATCCGGTCGCCGCGCTCGGCGCCGTGCTGGTCGGCCTGCTCGAGTCCTATTCTTCCTTCTACGCCAGCGCCTTCAAGGAAGTGATCGTGTTTACGCTGATCATCCCGGTCCTGCTCTGGCGCTCGCTGACGACGCGCCATGTCGAGGACGACGACGAACACACCGATGTGGTGAATATCGATTCCCGGCCGGCTCAGGCCAAGCGGCGCTGGCTGCGCCACCTGCCGCTGGCCGCCTTCGTCGTATTGCTGGCGGTCGCGCCGCATGTTCTGCCCGAATTTTCGATCACCCTGCTCAACTACATCGGCCTCTACGCCATCGTTGTGGTCGGCCTGGTCCTGCTTACCGGTGTCGGCGGCCTGACCTCGTTCGGGCAGGCCGCTTTCGTCGGTCTTGGCGCCTATACCACGGCCTGGCTGACCACCGTGCATGGCGTCTCGCCGTGGCTGACGCTGCCCATCGGCCTTGCCCTGACCGCCAGCGTCGCGTTGTCGCTGGGTTTCATCACGCTGCGCATGGGCGGTCACTATCTGCCGCTCGGCACCATCGCCTGGGGCATCAGCCTTTACTTCCTGTTCGGCAACGTCGAGTTTCTCGGCGGCCACACCGGCATCACCAGCATTCCGCCGGTTTCGCTGTTCGGCTGGGATCTGAAGTCGGGGAACGAGTTCTACTACCTGATCTGGTTCGTTGTGCTGCTCGCCATCCTGTCCGTCCGCAACCTGCTCGATTCACGCGAAGGCCGGGCGATCCGCGCGCTCCCCGGGGGCGTGGTGATGGTCGAGGCGATGGGCGTCGACACCCAGCGCAGCAGGATCGTCATCTTCCTGATCGCCGCCCTGCTGGCCAGCATCTCCGGCTGGCTTTACGCTCATTTGCAGCGCTTCGTGAACCCGACGCCGTTCGCGCTGACGCAGGGTATCGAGTACCTGTTCATGGCCGTTGTCGGCGGCATCGGCCACGTCTGGGGCGCGGTCCTGGGCGCCGGTCTGATCACCATCCTCAAGCAGTGGCTGCAGGACTGGCTGCCGCAAATTCTTGGCCAAAGCGGCAATTTCGAGATCATCGTTTTCGGCATTGCGATGGTGCTGGTGCTGCAAAAGGCCCGCTCCGGGCTGTGGCCGGTGCTCCTGAAACTGCGCCCGGTGCGTGCGCAAACGCGCCCGCTTGCGGCGACGGAAATGCTGCCTAAACGGGCGTCCACCGCAAGCGGCGCCCTGCTCCTCGAAGCCACCGATGTGACCAAGCGTTTCGGCGGCCTGGTCGCCAACAACAAGCTCTCGCTGACTGTCAGGGCCGGCGAGGTGATGGCGCTGATCGGGCCGAACGGCGCCGGCAAGAGCACGATGTTCAACTGCATTTCCGGCGTCAGCCCGGCCAGCGAAGGCAAAATCGAGTTCCTCGGCGAGTCGACCGCGACACTCGCGGCGCGCGACATCGCCCGGCGCGGTATGAGCCGCACCTTCCAGCACGTCCGTCTGCTCGGCCAGATGTCGGTGCTGGAGAACGTCGCCATCGGCGCCCATCTGCGCGGCCGGAAAGGTGTTCTGGCCGCCGCGCTGCGCCTCGATCGCGCCGAGGAAGCGCGCCTGCTCGCCGAGGCGGCGCGCCAGATCGAGCGCGTTGGCCTCGCCGAACACATGTTCGAGCCGGCCGGCAGTCTGGCGCTCGGCCAGCAGCGCATCGTCGAGATCGCCCGCGCCCTGTGTTCCGACCCCTGCCTGCTGCTCCTCGACGAACCGGCGGCGGGCCTGCGTTACCGGGAAAAGCAGGCACTCGCCGAGCTGCTCGGCAAGCTGCGCGGTGAGGGCATCGGCATCCTGCTCGTCGAGCACGACATGGATTTCGTCATGGGGTTGGCCGACCGCGTCGTGGTCATGGAATTCGGCGAGAAGATCGCCGAGGGCAAGCCGGATGAAGTGCAGCGCGACCCCAGGGTGCTCGAAGCCTACCTCGGGGGGGTCGAATGATGCCGGCCAAGCATCCGCATCTGCATGAGCATGAGACCATACTCGAGGTCAGGAACCTGTCGGTGTCCTACGGCAAGGTCGAGGCTTTGCACGATGTCAGCCTGAACATCCGGCGCGGCGAGATCGTCACCGTCATCGGCCCCAACGGCGCTGGCAAGACGACTCTCCTGAAGGCGCTGATGGCCCTGCTGCCGGTGGCCGGCGGGATCGTTTATATGGGCCACGCACAGGGCCGCGAACGCGAGGTCGAGCACCTGGTGCGCCACGGGATGACGCTGGTTCCCGAGAAGCGCGAACTGTTCGCCGAGATGAGCGTCGCGGACAACCTGTTGCTCGGCGCCTTCGACCGCTACCGGACCGGTCACCGCGACCACATGGAAACGATGGACGAGGTGTTCGAGCTTTTCCCGCGCCTCGAAGAACGCCGCGCCCAGCTGGCCGGAACGCTGTCCGGCGGCGAGCGCCAGATGCTGGCCATGGGCCGCGCGCTGATGGCCAAGCCGAAGCTGCTGATGCTCGACGAACCGAGCCTCGGCCTGGCGCCGCTGATCATCAGGGAAATCTTCCGCATCATCGCCGAACTGAAGCAGACCGGCGTCGCTATCCTGCTGGTCGAGCAGAACGCCCGCGCCGCGCTGCAGATTTCCGACTACGCCTACGTTCTGGAAACCGGCGAAGTCTCGCTCTCCGGACCCAGCGACGAACTGGCCGCCGATCCCCGCGTCATCGAAAGCTATCTCGGCCTCGGCCACAAGCACTGAGCTGTCGACCGGGAAACCGGCTAGCGCGGACCGCGTCCCTCAGGTCGATCGTTGCGTCCCGGATTGCCGCCGCGCTGGCCGTCACCCGGGGGCGCCTGGCGTGGTGGTTCGCTGCGCGGCATCTCGCGCGGCTGGCTGACCGGCGCCGGCATCGGGCGCGATGCTTCACGGACTGCGGGTGCCGGCCGTTCGCGCGGCGGTTCGCGATAAGCGTCGGGCCGGGGTTGCGGCGCCGCTTGCCGAATTTCGTGCGCCGGCGGCTGCTGGTAGCGGCGCTCTTCGCGCGGCGCACTGGGCGGGGCCACCGGTTGCCGCCGCTCGCGTTCCATGCGCGGCGCTTCTGGCGGCATGCTTGGCGCAACTGGCGCGGCGCTTCGTGGCGGCGGCTCTTCAAGGGATCGCGGCTGCCCCGGGCGGTTGTCGCCGTTCCGGTTGGGAATCGGTTGCGGCCGGCTTGTACCAGTATGCGTGCGGATATCAGGCGGCTGATTGGCTTGCGGTGGACTGCCGCGCGGAAATTCCGCCGCACGGCGTGGCATTTCGTCCGGTACCCGCTGCCGACCGGCGGGCGGTGGCATCGCCCGGCGCCCGTCCGGGGCGCCAGGTTCGCCCTGCGGCGCGGGGCGCCCCGCGCTACCGGCCGGTGGCAGCCAGTCGCGGCCCGGCG
>JBFZCS010000117.1:0-2862 GCA_041307825.1 Azonexaceae bacterium | reverse complement strand
CGTCCTCGCCGGCATCCCACCAGCCGCTTTCCAGACGCTCGCCGCGTGTCAGTAGTTGCAGCGGGCCGCGCCAGTGCGGGCCGTCGGCCCGCTCGGCCAAGGCCTGCGGTTCGGGCAGCAGCCACAGCGGTCGCGGCGGCGTGAATGCCGCACCCCAAGGGTACTTGAGCCCGGGGCCCCGCAGCCTTCGGGGCGCGGTCGACGGCCCTGCAGAGGCAAAATCCACGGCAATCTCGCGTTCGCGTGTCGCGCATTCCGGCCGGTAGTCGGCTTGCCGGGCGAGAGTCCGGACTGCGCTTTCGCCGAGCCGGGCGCGCAGGCGTTCGAGGCAAGCCGGCGCGCCCTCTCCGGTCGGCGCCTGATCGAACAGATGGGCGCTGGCGCCGGGCCGGGCGACCACCTCGTCGGCGGCCAGGCGCAAGGCAGTGACCGGCGCCGCCAGTTGCAGGCGGCCCAGATGCTCACGCAACAGGCGCAGGAAACGCCCCTCGTCGGCGCTCGCTTCGGCCGGGTGCAGGGGCAGCGCGCTGCAGGTGCCATCGTCGTGCGTCAGGTGCAGCGTGCAGGTCCGTGCCAGTAGCTGCCTGGCGTGCAGCCAGCCGCTCAGCGCCGCGAGCAGCCGCTGCCCGGCGAAGGCCAGCGCCTCGGCATGCTCGACGCGGGCCGGCAGTTCGAGATCACCGGCGAACTTTTCGGGAAAGACGAACGGCATTTGCGGATCGGGTAACTCGCCCCGGGCACGCAGTAAATCGTCGACCGGGCCATTGCCGATGCGCCTTCGCAGGCCGGCCGCCGGCACCGCAGCCAAGTCGCCGAGACGACGCAAGCCGAAAGCCGCGAGCCGCGCCGGCACTTCGACCGGCCAGTCGGGCACGGTGCATGGCAGCCCGGCGAGCGACGCCTGCATGGCCATCGGCGTCGGATGAAGCGCACCGTTGCCCGCCTGGGCCAGCCAGCGCGCAGCGAGCGGCGTCGGTGCCGCGGCCCAGGCGACGGAATACGACTGTTCGGCACATCCGGCCAGTATGGCATCGATAATGGCCGTCGCCCCGCCGAACAGGCGCAGGCAGCCACCGATTTCCAGCAGCAGGCCGGCCGGCGGTGCGAGGCTGACGGTCGGCGTGAACCGTCCAGCCCAGCAGGCGAGGCTCTCCAGCGTACGGCGTTCCAGCGCCGCGTCACGCTCGAAAACGGCAAGTCCGGGCTGCAGGCCGAGTGCCGTCGACAACTTATGCCCGGCAGCGACCCCGGCCGCTGCCGCTGCCCGGTCGCAAGCCCACACCCGGCCGCGCGCGACGACGGCGCTGGCACCAGCCTTTGACTCTATGGCGCTAGGCGAGCACCGCAAGGACAGCGCTTCGAGCGGCAACAGGGGAAAGTGCAGGGCCAGCCACAACACGGTTCGTTCTCCCGGGACGGGGAATGGGCAGGATCAGCGGCCGTCCCGCCGGCCGGCCGCGGCGCTTGAGTATGCGCAAGCTCAAACCGCCCTCGCCGGCAGCCAACTCAATACGCAGCGGCGCCGGTGACGGACTGCCGGCGGTTGCGGTCGACCGCCATAAACAGGCAAAAACCGGCCGCTTCTCGGCGGCCACCTGCAGACGACGCAAGGCCCGCGCGTCGAGGCCGGCCTGCGGCCAGGCCAGGATGCCGGCAAAACCGCCGCTGGCCAGCAACTGCTCCAGGCACCATGCCGCCTGCCGGCCGGCACGCACGACGACCAGCCGCTCCGGAACCACCCCGGCCGCCGCCCAGGACGGCGCATGCGGCAGCCAGGGCGGCGCCACCAGCGCCAGCCAGCCGCCGGCGGCCGACAATTGCGCCAAGGCTGGCAGCAACAGGCTCAGTTCACCAAGGCCAGCGCGGTCGACCAGGAATTCGGTGAGATTGCCCCGCGGCCAGCCGCCGCCCGGCAATTCGGCATCGAGTTCGGGATGGCCGCTGGGAATGGTCGCTTCCGGCAGGCTGGCCAGCGTGTCGCCGCACCAGACGTCACCTCTGGCCAGCACCTCGGCCAGAGCGATCGGCAACGGCGCCGCGCTCATGACAAGCTGCTGATCGCCCCGCGAATCAGGCCGACGGCGATGCCTTCGATGGCGAAATCAACTTCACCCGGATTGACGATGATCGGCTCGAAATCCGGGTTTTCGGCGATCAGTTCGATAAAGCCGCCGCGGTGCTGCAGGCGCTTGACGGTCACTTCCTCGTCGAGCCGGGCGACGACGATCTGGCCGTCGCGCGCCTGGTTGGTCTTGTGCACGGCGAGCAGGTCACCGTCGAAGATGCCGGCATCGATCATCGACAGGCCGCGCACCTTGAGCAGGTAATCGGCGCGCGGGCTGAACAGCTGGGCATCCAGCGCGTAGCGGCCCTGCACGTTCTCGACGGCGAGAATCGGCGAGCCGGCGGCGACGCTGCCGATCAGCGGCAGGCCGAGCTGCTCGACGAGCCGGATGCCGCGTGCCGAACCCGGTTCGAGGACGATGGCGCCTTTCTTGGCGAGCGCCTTGAGGTGGTCTTCCGCCGCATTGGGCGAAGCAAAGCCGAAGGCGCTGGAAATTTCCATGCGCGTTGGTGGCGCCCCGAGCGCTTCGAGCGTGCTGCGGATGAAGTCGAGGATTTCCTGCTGACGTGGCGTGAGTTTCATGGCCGGCTCCACTAAAAACCAATAACTGTATTTTTGTACAGTAATTGGTTTTTGGCAAGCAAAGATTCGCAGGATTGAACAGCAGCCGGCCGGCTCAGGTCGGCAGGTCGAAACCCTTGAGCTTGCGGTACATGTCGACCGCATAGGAGTCGGTCATCCCGGCGACGAAATCGGCGACCTGCAGCAGGCGCACGTAGGGGTCGGGATCGGGTTCG
>JBFZCS010000116.1:0-5450 GCA_041307825.1 Azonexaceae bacterium | reverse complement strand
GGGCCTGATCCGCCCTGAACTCGCGGCGCGCGGCAATGGCCGCTTTGCTTCCCAGGTTACACTGCCGGGCTGCATCACCGGCGCGATGGACTGGCAGGTGACGGTGTTGATCGAAAACGGCGGCGAGCGCATCGCGATTCCCTATCGCTTCAGTTCAGGGGGGCACGAGTAAATGTCCGAACGTATCCTGATGGCGATTGCCGGCCTGCTGTCCGCGCTGGTACTAGGCCTGGCCTTTTTCTGGCAGCCCGAGCTGCCCGAACGGCCGCTGCCGAGGGCGGCATTGCCGGAGGCAGGCGATTTCACACTGCAGTCGGCGGACGGGCCGGTGTCGCTCAAGGACTTCCGCGGAAAGGTAGTGCTGGTTTATTTCGGCTATACCTATTGCCCGGACATCTGCCCCACCTCGCTTGCCGCGACCGCCGAGGGTCTCAAGCAACTGACGCCGGACGAACTGGCGCGGGTCGCGATGATCTTTGTTTCGGTGGATCCGAAGCGCGACACGCCGGCCCGGCTCAAGGAGTATGTCGAGTTTTTCCATCCGGCCATCGTCGGCGTGACCGGCACGCTGGAAGAGATCACCGCCATCGCCAAGCGTTATGGCGTCTTCTACGCCGAACAGAAGGTGGAAACCGCCGGTGACGGCTATGTCGTCGATCATTCGGCGGACACCTATATCATTTCCGCCGACGGCAGGCTGGTCGGCAAGATTGCCCACGCCACGCCGCCAGACCAGGTGGTCGAAACCATCCGCAAGCATTTGAACCAACCCTGAGGAGTAGATCGTCATGAAACAACTTTCCCTGCTGGCCGCCAGCCTGCTGTTTTCGGCAAGTGTGCTGGCCGCTGGCGCCGCCGACAATATTTCGGTGCTGGATCCTTATATTCGCCTCGCCCCGCCAAACGCCCCGGCGACCGCTGCCTTCATGGTGATCAAGAATACCGGCGACAAGGATGTCAAGGTGGTCAAGGCCGATAACCCGGTGTCGAAGGCGACCGAACTGCATACCCATATCAACGACGGCGGTGTCATGAAAATGCGCCCGGTGCCGGCGATCGAGGTCAAGGCCAAAGGCGAGGCGGTGCTCAAGCCGGGCGGCCTGCACGTGATGCTGATCGATCTCAAGGCGCCGATGAAGGAGGGCGATTCGGTGCCGATCACGCTGACCTTCGGCGACGGCAGCAGCAAGCAGGTCGATGCCAAGGTGGTGCGGCCGTCACCGGCGCCAATGCCGATGGACCACAAGCACTGATTTTCGGCCATTTTCGGGCGTCGACCGCGCCCCTTGGGAAATTAACTTGGGGGCGCCGATTGTTCGGGCGATGGCTGCGGGTCTTTGGCGCGGCATATCCGGCCGGGCCGGCGGCCGTTCCCGATGCGTGGAAAATGGCTATTTGCGGCGAGCCGTGAATTTGTTCACGGATGTTTCCGGTGCGAAGCAGCATCATGCGTTCAACGACTCAATGCGAGGTCTCGAACCATGACAAAAACCACCAGCAAGATGAATTCTTCGGCGCCCGGCGCTTACCCGGGCAGCGATGTTCATGATCGTGCCGATGAACGTGCCGGTAACGGCTTCGTGTTGCGCGACACGCTGGTCGATACCAAGGTTCGCGAAGTGAGCTTCGCCGAATTCCTGTCCGAACTCAAGAAGGCCGGCAAGCAGGCCGCCTGATCGCAGCCGGCGCCGGCCGGTCCTCTGCAGCTATATATTTTCCGGAAAGATTGCCGACGACCCCGGGCTCAGGTCCGGACGGGTCGCTTCGAGAGCTTGCGCTGCAGGGTGCGCCGGTGCATCTTGAGCGCGCGGGCGGTGGCTGAAATGTTGCCGTCGTTTTCGTTCAGCACGCGCTGGATATGTTCCCATTCCAGGCGGTCGATCGACAGCGGTTCGTCCGGCGCGACCATGTCAAGATCGGGATCGTCGTCGCTTTCGAAGGCGGCAAGAATGGCCTCGATCTCGACCGGCTTGGCCAGGTATTGAACGGCGCCCAGCTTGATCGCGTCCACCGCCGTTGTGATGCTTGCGTAGCCGGTCAGCACGACGATGCGGCAGGCGGGGTTGATGGCCAGCAGTTGCGGGATCAGTGCCAGCCCCGAACTGCCGTTCAGGTTGAGGTCGAGCACCACGCGTACCGGGCTGATTTCCGCTGCGACGGCGAGCGCCGCTACCGGGTCGGCCGCGCCGCGGGCCGGGTGGCCGCGCCGTTCCAGCGTGCGCACCAGGACGGCGTTGAAGATCGCGTCGTCATCGATGATCAGGGTCGTTTCGGGCATCAGGTTCTCGTTTTCAGCTGGAGGTGGGCGAGGGCGCCGCCTTCGGGCGGGTTGAGCAGCAGCAGGCGACCGCCGACCTGTTCGACTGCCGAACGGGTGAGCATGAGGCCGATGCCACTGCCTTGTTCATGCGACGGAAACTCGACCTGGCCGCCCTGCATCAGAACCTCCGGTGGAAAGCCAGGGCCGTGGTCATGAATGTCGATGACGATCTCGCCCTTTGTCCAGCCCACATGAATGTCGATTGGCGCCGCCGAGGCGGCTGCCGCATTGTTCAGCAGGTTGAGGATTGCCTGTTCCAGGCGCGGGTCGGCAACCAGGCCCGGCGCTGGCTGGGCGCCGCTTGTTTCCAGCCGGCTTTGCGCCTGCGGGCGCACGGCGTGCCAGCGCTGACGTAGCGCATCGAGCCAGCGGTCGACCGGCTGGATGCCGGGATTTTCAAGGCGCTCGGCCCCGGCGCGGCGCGACAGGCCGGTGATGATTTCCTTGCAGGCGACGATCTGCTGGCGGAGCAGGGCGATGTCTTCACGCGCGGCGTGCGGCAGTTGCGGGTCGCGTGCCAGTTCGCCGGCAAGGAGCGACATGGTGCCGAGCGGCGTGCCCAGTTCGTGCGCGGCGCCGGCGGCGAGCGTGCCGATGGCAATGATCCGCTCGTCGCGCAGGGCTTGCTCGCGGGTCGCGGCAAGTTCGGCATCGCGCAGGCGGATCAGGCGCGTCATGCGCAGCACGAACCAGGCGATCATCAGCGCCGAGACGGCGAAAGTCAGCCACATGCCGAGCAGGTGCAGGCGGGTGGCGCGGGTCGCATCGCTCAGCGGCAGCGGTACGTAAAAAACCATCAGGGCGGAATAGGCGGCGACGGCGGCGAGGCCGATGGCCAGTACGCAGCGTCCCGGCAGGGTCAGCGCGGCAATCGCCACCGGCGGCAGGAGCAGCGAGACCAGCGGGTTGGTGGCGCCGCCGCTGAAAAATACCAGCGCGCTCAGTGTGGCGATGTCGACCAGCAACTGGCTGAACAACTCGAGTGGGGTTGCCGATGTCGCCCGCTTGAGCCGCCACAGCACGATCCCGTTGAACAGGGCGGTGATGCCGATGATGGCGAGCAGGGGGGCGGTCGGTAGCGGAATGTCGAGGGCGCCCGGCGCCAGCAGGGTCAGTCCCGCCATCAGTGCCAGGGCTCCCCAGCGTGCCGCGATCAGGCGGCGCAGGTTCGCCAGCTGGCTGCTGTCGCCGGAGGAACAGGTGGTGAAAGGCATGGGGCGGATTATGCGTGATTTGCGTCAATTTCCGACGCTGCCCGACGTGCGACAATTCGCCGCATCGAATTCTCGAGTGACCTTGAATGATGCTCTATCGACTTGTAATCCTGTTGTTCCCGGTGCTGCTCGTGTCCACTGCGGCGGTTGCGGTCGACCTCGAAAAAGGCAAGGAAATCAATGGTACCTGCGCCGCCTGTCATGGCGACCAGGGCGCGGGCGGATCGAAGGGTGAGTATCCGCGGATTGCCGGGCAGCGGGTCAACTATATCGAAGCCCAGCTCAGGAATTTTCGTTCGCGGACGCGGGTGAATATCCCGATGTACCCCTATACCCAGGAACGCGAACTTTCCGACAGCGATATCAAGGACATTGCCGCCTACCTGGCCGGCATCGAGTTGTCCAACCGGATGCCGACCTACACCGGCAAGGAAGACGCGCTGACCAAGTTGCTGATGGCGGAGCGCGTCATGATCATCCCGCGCGCCGTAGGCAATCTCGAACATGGCGAAGCGATCTATCAGAAGCAGTGTGCCGCCTGCCATGGCAAGACCGGCAAGGGGCGCGGCATGTTCCCGATGCTGGTCGGACAGTACACCAACTACCTCAAGCGCCAGGTCGATCTCTACGTCAAGGGCGACCGGCCGCATGACGAGACCGGCACGGGTGGCGTGCTGAACGGCCTCAAGGAACCCGACATCCAGGACATCCTGGCCTATCTCACCTCGATTCAGGAGCCCACGGAATGAAACGACTGACAATTGCCAGCCTCGGATTGCTGATGATGACCAGCGCCCTGCCGCACGCCCACGCCGGCAAGATCGACGACAGCATGCCCGACGCCCAGAAGATCCGCTTCTGCGAGCGGGTCCGCGATTTCGCGCTACAGGCCTACTACGACCGCGAGAAGGGGCGGCCGATGAAGGTCTTCGTGGAAGACGGCAGCGACGGCGCGCGCATCACCAATATCGTCATCAAGCGCATCTACGAGGAGCCGCAGATTTCGAGCCCGAAAAAGGCGGAGACTTTCGGCCGTGCCACCTGCAACGAGCTGATGGGCAGCAAGAACGCGCCGGAATAATTGCGCCGCCGGTTTCGCATTTCGCGTCAGGCCGTTAAACTGCGGCCATGAGCGAGATAGTGATTACCCGGAAACACCGCCTGACGGCGAAAAAGGCGAGGGTCGCCGCCGAACTCGTGGCCGCTGACCTGCGTCAGGAATACAACCTGAATTCTGCGTGGGGCGAGGACGGCGCGCTGCATTTCGACCGCACCGGCCTGCATGGCCGGCTGACGCTGGCCAAGGGCGAGGCCACTGTTCAGGTTCATCTGGGATTCTTGTTGCGCCCGTTCCGCGCAAGCCTGGAACGGGAAATTCACGAATATTTCGACCAGCGCTTCGCCTAGCCTTTCAGTTCCTTGATCAGGTCGATGTAGGTCTGTTTCGCGGCATCGCCCGAGGTGCCCTGCAGGCTAGCCCAGGCGTCATATTTGGCGCGCCCGATGAGGTCCGTGAAACCGGGTCGCCTGCCGCTGACATCGCCCTCGGTCGCCTGCTTGAACAGCGAGTATAGCTTCAGCAGGGTCTGGTTGTCAGGGCGGTTGACCAGTGTTTTTGATTCCGCAACGGCGGCGTCGAAGACTGCCTTCAGGTCACTCATGATCTCTCCTCGAATGGTCTGTGAAATGCCGGTATTATAAGCATCCTGCCAATTTCCGGAGTTCGTGATGTCGTCTCGCGAGCGGATGTCACCCGTCGATACAGCGTGGTTGCGCATGGATCGCCCCAACAATTTGATGCAGATTCTCGGGGTCATGCTGTTCGACGGAAGGCTGGACGCGACGCGTCTGAAGCATGCAATCGAGGGACGCATGCTGGGACATCGGCGTTTTGTCCAGTGCGTCGTCGAGGATGC
>JBFZCS010000115.1:0-10875 GCA_041307825.1 Azonexaceae bacterium | reverse complement strand
CCAGTGTCTTGTAGAGCGTGATCAGGCTGGTCAGCACGGCCGACTGTGCCGTCGACAGGTTGTCTTCCGCCGTCAGGCGGGTGCGCTGGGTGTCCAGCACCTTCTGGAAATCGGTCAGGCCGGATTGGTACTGGAGCTGACCCAGTTGTGCGGCATTGCGCGCGGATTCTGCTGCTGCCTGTCTGGCATTCAGCCGTTCGCGCGCGACGGCGTGCGCCTTGAGGGCGTTTTCGACTTCTTCCAGCGCCGTCAGGATGCTGCTTTCGTAGGCGATCAGCGCCTGTTCCTGAACCGCGCTCTGGATGTCCACCGCGCTACGCAAGCGGCCGCCGTCGAATACCGTCGCCGCCAGCGAGGCGGCCGTTGCCGACGCTACCGCGCCGGCGCCGCTCAGCGCGCCGAAGGAAAAGGCCTCCCAACCGAACGATCCACTGAGCGACAGGCTCGGGTAGCGTGCCGCCATCTTCTGGCCGACACGGGCCGTTTCGGCTGCCAGCGTGCGTTCGGTGGCAATCAGGTCGGGGCGCTGGAGCAGGATGTCGGCGGGGATGCCACTGGCGACGTTCGCCGGTACTGCGGGGAGGGGTTTGTAGGCGCTCAACTCGCTGTGGAGCGAACCGGGGTGGCGGCCGAGCAGCACGGCCAGGCGGTTTTCTGCCTGATAGGCGCCGATTTCAAGATCGGGAATGGTCGCCCGGGTTTGTTCGTAATTGGCGCGCGCCTGCTCGACATCGACGCTGTTCGCCAACCCGGCCTGATTGCGCCATTGCGTAATTTGCAAGGTTTCGCCCTGGCTGGCGAGGTTCTCTGCGGCTATCGTCAGACGCCGCTGGTAGCCGCGCAGCTCGACGTAATTCAGGGCCACTTCGGCGACCAGCGAAACGCGGGTCTTGCTCAGACTGGCCGCGCTGGCCGCCTGATCAGCCGTTGCCGCCTCGACACTGCGCCGGGTGCCGCCGAACAGGTCGATTTCCCAACTGGCGTCGAAGCCGGCGCTGTAGGTCGTGCCGACGTAGTTTGGATTGATGACTTCGGCCTGCCGGTTGCTGTTGGCGCCGGCCGCCGCCGCGATGTTCGGGAAATAACCGCCGACGGCCTGGTTACGGCTGGCGCGCGCTTGTCGCAAACGGGCCTGGGCTGTCTTGAGTTCGAGGCTGCCGCTCAGGGCTTCGTCGATCAGACGGTTCAGCAGCGGGTCGTCGAGCTGTTGCCACCAGTGCGCGAGGTCTTGTGGCACAGCGGCCGGCTGTGCGCCGGCTTGCCAGGTTGCGGGCAAGGGGGTATCGGGCGTTTGGTAGTCCGGCCCCACCGACGGCAAGCCGGCACAGCCACCAAGTATCGTGAGCGCCAGACTCGATGCCGCCAACAACGCTCGCCCGGATTGTTGAAATGTCATGGCGCCATTGTCGGGTGACGCCACGTAAGACGGTGTCAGGGAAATGTTAATCCGGGTAAAACTCCGGATTGAGCGGCTTCAGACGACCAGATCGATCTCGACTACCAGCCCGCCAGCCGCTGCGTTTTTTGCCGTTATTTGGCCGTCGACCGCAGCAATTACCCGTTCGGCAATCGCCAGGCCAAGGCCGTAGCCGCCGCCCGATGTCTTGCCGCCCCGGTAGAAGGGCTGGAAGATTTTTTCCAGGGCGTCGGGCGGAACGCCCGGCCCCTGGTCGGCGATGCTCAGGCGCAGGTGCTTTCCATCGGTTTCGCCAAGCACGCGCACCATGCCGCCGGTCGGCGAGTGATGCAGCGCGTTGCGCACGACGTTCTCGATGGCGCGATGCAGCAGCGCCGGGTTGGCCCGCAGCGTGGGTAATCCGGCTGCCGAGAGTTCCACGTGCACCTGTCGCGCCGCGCCTTCGAAGCGGGCATCCTCGACAATGCCTTCGAGCAGCTCCTGCAGGTCAACGTCTTCCAGTTCGCCGCCGACGCCGGCTTGCAGGCGGGAAAGCGTCAGCAGCTCGTCCACCAGCGCATCGAGCCGCTCGCCCTCGCGCTCGATGCGCGTCAGCGTCTCGTCGAAATGCTCCGGCTGCTGGTGGGCAAGGCCGATGGCCGCCTGCAAGCGGGCCAGAGGCGAGCGCATCTCGTGCGAAACGTCATGCAGCAGGCGCTGCTGCCCGTCAACCAGAAGGCCGAGGCGTTCGGTCATGTGATCGAAATAGCGTCCGAGGTCGGCCAGTTCGTCGCGCCGGCCGCCCATGCTGGCACCCACGCGCACACCGAGATCGCCCCCGGAGGCAGCATCGAAGGCGCGCCGCAGATGGCGGATCGGCTTGGCGAAATACCACGCCAGCGCAAAGGCGCTGACCAAGCTGACGATCAGCGCGCTGAGCATCGGCACCAGCGGCGGCCGTGGGTGATGCGGGCGCCGGGGCGGGGCTGGCAAATGCTCGGTGCCGCCCGGCCGCATCGCGAACGGCGGCGCTTCGGCGCCAGGCGGTTCAGCCTGCTGGCGCTCGAACCAGAAATAGGTGCCGACGCCGACGATACCGGCCATTTGCGCCAGCCATATGAATAGAAAGAATTTCCAGAAAAGGCGGCCCATATCACTCCCGGATCAACTGGTAGCCCTGACGATAAACGGTCTGGATGCACGAACGTCCATCGGGCAGCTGCCCCAGCTTGTGGCGAATGCTCGACAGATGGACGTCGATGCTGCGGTCGAAACGCACCAGCGGCCGGCCGAGCGCCTGTTCCGACAACTCCGCCTTGCTGACCGGGCGCCCGGCATTGCGCGCCAGCACCTCCAGCAGATTGAACTCGGTGCTGGTCAGCTCGACGGCCTCGCCATCCCACTCGACCCGCCGCTGCGCCGGCATCACTTGCAGCGGGCCGACGACCAGCGGCGCCTGCGCGGCCGGTTCGCCGCCCTGCTGGCTGCGCCGCAGGATGGCGCGCAAGCGTGCCGCCAGCTCGCGCGGCATGCAGGGTTTAGGCACATAGTCGTCGGCGCCCAGCTCGAGGCCGACGATGCGATCGAGATCGTCGCCGCGCGCCGTCAGCATCAACACCGGCACGGTGCTGGCCGCACGAATCCGGCGCAAGGCCTCGATGCCGCCGATACCCGACATCATCACGTCGAGCACGACCAGCGCAAAATTTCCGGACAAGGCCTCGGCGACGCCGGACTCGCCATCCGGTACGGCCAGCACCTCGAAACCGTCGCGCACCAGATAGTCGCGCAGCATGCCGGACAGCTCGACATCATCGTCCACCAGCAGGATACGGGCAGGGATAGTCATCATTCACCAGTTCGCTTCGACACGCCGATCATAGCCGAGCCGCAGGAATGGAAAAAAGCCGGGACCGAATAAACGGCCCCGGCAAGGGGGAGATATTCTGAAAAGCGTTCCGAATCAGCGCGCCGGCGGCACCATGCGGCCTTCGCCACCCATGCCGCGCGGCCCGTCGCCGCGACCACGCCCCGCTTCGCCAGCCGGCTTCATTTCCGCCAGCTGCTTGCGCTGCTCCGGGGTCAGCGCCTCGAACACCTGACGCTCGGCCTTGGCCCGCGCCAGCGTCATTTCCGACATCGCCTTCGCCGCCGCGTCGGCCAGCGATCTGGCCTTGGCGTCGCTGTAATCAGCTGCCGCCGTCAGCGCGTGCAGATCGGTTTCCGCCTTGCGCAAGGCCTTGGCCTTGTCACGCATCACCGGCGCTTGGGCATGCATGATCTCGAAAACCTTGTCGCGCTGTACTTCGGTCAGATTCAGGCCGCGCAGATGCGGCGGCATCATCTCGCCACCCATCATGCCCGGACCGCCGTGCCCCGCGAAGCCCCCGCAACCGTGGTGACCGCCGGGATGTCCCTGAAACGCCACGGCGGTCAGCGGAACCGCCAGCGCGACACCAGCAGCGACGAGGAAACGCTTGATGTTGCCTTGAGAAATTGCCTTCATGTTTTATTTCCTTTCAATCGGATTGGCTGCCCCGAGCGGGGCGAGCGACAGGACGAATACTCTCCCGGTGGCGGGTAAAGCGCGGTTAGCCATATGTAAATGAAGGTAAATCGGGTAACCGGCCGTTACAGAAAAGGCCTTCGATCAAGGTTAAAAATCGGTCTATTTTTGTGGTCGACCGCAGCACACCGAAAAAAGCAGAAAGGCGGCTAAATCAGCCGCCTTTCCGTTGTCACGAACGTCGTGAGCGGACTCAGACCTTGCTATAAACCTCAGCCCCGGCCTTCACAAACTCCACCGACTTCACTTCCATCCCCTTCGCCAGCGCCGCTGCTTCATCCAGCCCCTGTTGCGCCGCGAACTCACGAACTTCCTGCGTGATCTTCATCGAGCAGAAGTGCGGGCCGCACATGGAGCAGAAGTGGGCGACCTTGGCCGATTCCTTGGGCAGCGTTTCGTCGTGGAATTCGCGCGCCTTGTCCGGGTCGAGGCCCAAGTTGAACTGGTCGTCCCAACGGAATTCGAAGCGCGCCTTGGACAGCGCGTTGTCGCGGATCTGCGCGCCGGGGTGGCCCTTGGCGAGGTCGGCGGCGTGGGCGGCGAGTTTGTAGGTGATGATGCCAACCTTGACGTCGTCCTTGTCGGGCAGGCCGAGGTGTTCTTTCGGCGTGACGTAGCAGAGCATGGCGGTGCCGTACCAGCCGATCATCGCGGCGCCGATGCCGCTGGTGATGTGGTCGTAGCCCGGCGCGATGTCGGTGGTCAGCGGGCCGAGGGTGTAGAACGGGGCTTCGTCGCAGTATTCGAGCTGGAGGTCCATGTTCTCCTTGATCATGTGCATGGGCACATGGCCGGGGCCTTCGATCATGACCTGCACGTCGTGCTTCCAGGCGATCTGGGTCAGTTCGCCGAGGGTCTTGAGTTCGCCGAGCTGGGCTTCGTCGTTGGCGTCGTAGATCGAGCCGGGGCGCAGGCCGTCGCCGAGGCTGAAGGCGACGTCGTAGGCCTTCATGATTTCGCAGATTTCCTCGAAGTGGGTGTAGAGGAAGCTTTCCTTGTGGTGGGCCAGACACCACTTGGCCATGATCGAGCCGCCGCGGCTGACGATGCCGGTCATCCGGTTGGCGGTGAGCGGCACGTAGCGCAGCAGCACGCCCGCGTGGATGGTGAAGTAGTCGACGCCTTGCTCGGCCTGTTCGATCAGCGTGTCGCGGAAGATTTCCCAGGTCAGGTCTTCGGCCTTGCCGTTGACCTTTTCCAGCGCCTGATAGATCGGCACGGTGCCAATGGCGACCGGGCTGTTGCGGATGATCCACTCACGGGTTTCGTGGATGTTCTTGCCTGTGGACAGGTCCATCACGGTGTCGCCGCCCCAGCGGATCGACCAGGTCATTTTCTCGACTTCTTCCTGAATGCTGGAACCGAGCGCCGAGTTGCCGATGTTGGCGTTGATCTTGGTGAGGAAGTTGCGGCCGATGATCATCGGCTCGCTTTCCGGGTGGTTGATATTGTTCGGGATGATGGCGCGGCCGCGGGCGATTTCGCTACGGACGAATTCCGGGGTGATTTCTTCCGGGATCGAGGCGCCGAAGTTCTGGCCGGGGTGCTGGCGGCCGAGCAGCGCGGCCATTTTTTCGCCCATTTTGCCGGTTGACCGTAGCGATTCGATATAGGCGCGACGGTTGTTGTTTTCGCGGATGGCGACGTATTCCATCTCCGGCGTGATGATGCCTTGCCGGGCGTAGTGCATCTGGGACACATTCTTGCCGGCCTTGGCGCGCAGCGGCTTGCGGTGCAGACCGGGGAAACGCAGTTCGTCGAGCGCTTTGTCGGTAGCGCGGATACGACCGAATTCGGAGCTCAGGTCGTCCAGTTCCTCGACATCGCCGCGTTCGGCAATCCATTGGGCGCGCAGCGCCGGCAGGCCGGAACGGATGTCGATCTTGATGGCGGGATCGGAGTAGGAACCGGAACAGTCGTAAACGTAGATCGGCGGGTTCTTTTCACCACCAAACGCAGTCGGCGTGTCGGCTTGGGAGATGGCGCGCATCGGCACACGAATATCCGGGCGCGAACCTTCGATGTAAACCTTACGGGAATTGGGCAACGGCTCGACTGCAGCCGCGTCGACGTGGGCGTTGGCGGCGAGGAAAGTATCTTTGGCGTTCATTGAGGCTCCGGTGCGTATGTGCAGCGGGTAAGACGGGCAAGGAGCGAGAAGGTTCGTTTCCCTACGACGGCGTGACCCGGTCAGGTTCGAAGGGTATTTCTCAGTCGACCGTGGCAGCCGGCACCCCTAACGAGTAGTTGCAAGTTACTGGAAATACAGGCGAAAGGCAAGGTGACGTGACCAACCTCCGGGGTGCGGCGAATTCCGGCAGGCGGCTTGTGGTGGCGAAAGTGCGTTGACCGTGCGAAGGCTCCGGTGGTAACTTACTGACCGGATAGTCATTAAATTACCCATGCCAACCAAAGCCCCCCTCCGAAAGCGCCGCAAGGAAGCGCGCCCGTCCGAATTGACGGCGGCGGCGCTCGGGCTGTTTGTCGAAAAAGGCTTTGCCGCGACCCGGCTGGAAGAGGTCGCGTTGCGCGCCGGCGTCTCGAAGGGAACGCTTTACCTTTACTTCGACAGCAAGGAAGCGCTGTTCAAGGCGGTGATTCAGGAAGGCATGATGCCCGTGGTTGCGGAGGGCGAAGCCATTGCCGCGCGGCATGAGGGAAGCGCTACCGACCTGCTGCAACGGCTGCTGGAAAACTGGTGGGTGAGAATCGGCGAGACCGAGTACGCCGGGATTCCCAAGCTCATGGTGGCCGAGGCACGCAATTTTCCGGAAGTCGCCCAGTTTTACTATGAAAACGTGATTCGTCGCGGACGGGCGCTGGTCGGCGCGGCACTCGAACGTGGCATGGCCAGCGGCGAGTTCCGGCGCATGGATATCGAGACGACCATCGAAGTCGTGATCGCCCCGATCCTGATGCTGCTCATCTGGCGCTTCTCGATGGGTGCCTGCCAGAGCAATCAGGCCGATCCGCGCCAGTATCTGGCGATCCACATGGATTTGCTGCGTCAGGGCCTGCAAGGGAGTCGGGTATAATTTGCCTTTGTCGGAATCTATATATAAGTATGTGCTAATATTTAGCCTGCGGAGATCCAAATGAACATTGAGCAAGCGCGCTTCAACATGATCGAACAGCAGATCCGGCCCTGGGAGGTTCTGGATCAGGAGGTTCTCGACCTGCTTTTCGTCGTCAAGCGCGAGGACTTCGTGCCGCCCGCCTACCGCAATCTGGCCTTCGCCGACATGGAAATCCCGATCGGCAGCGGTCAGGTCATGTTGGCGCCGCGCGTCGAAGCGCGCCTGATGCAGGAGCTCGGCATCAGGCAGACCGACAAGGTGCTGGAAATCGGTACCGGCAGCGGCTATATGGCAGCCCTGCTCGCCGCCCGCGCCAACCATGTCGTCACTGTCGAATCGCGCCCGGAGATTGCCGATTTCGCGCGCCAGAATCTGGAACGCGCCGGCGTTGCGAACGTCACGATCGAAATCGGCGATGGCGCCAACGGCTGGCCGCAGCGCGGCCTCTATGACGCGATTATCGTTTCCGGCGCACTCCCTTCCTTGCCTGACGCGCTGCTCAAGCAACTGCGCCTCGGCGGTCGCCTGGCGGCCATCGTTGGCGAAGCGCCGGTGATGGAGGCGCAGCTGGTGACCTGCAGCGCGGAAGGCGTCTACAACACGGTCAACCTTTTCGAAACAGTCGTTCCCAAGCTGGACAGCGGGAACGCGAAACCTGGATTTACATTCTGATGGAACAGATGCGCTCGCAACAATTGGCCGAATGGCTCGCCGACGACAGCCGCAAGAAACCTGTCATGCTGGATGTACGCCAGCCATGGGAATTCGCGCTGTGCCACCTGCCCGGTTCGCTGCATATTCCGATGCACCTGGTCCCGTTGCGCAGCAGCGAATTGAAGCACGACGAACCGGTCGTGGTCATCTGCCATCACGGCTGGCGCAGCAAACAGGTTGCCATGTATCTCGAACAACAGGGGTTTACCTCGGTCATCAACCTGGAAGGCGGTGTCGCCGGCTGGGCTGATCAGGTCGATGCCGATTTCCCTCGCTACTGAGGACACCATGAAAAAACTCGTCTGGCTGCTCGCCACCCCGTTGCTGGCATCCCCGCTGTGGGCTGCCGATCTGCTGCAGATCTATCACGAAGCGCAGAACAATGACGCGACCTTCGCGGCCGCCAAGTCGACCCTGGAAGCCGGACGGGAACGGACCCCGCAGGCGCGCGCCGGACTCTTGCCGACGCTGTCGTTGAGCGGCAATACGCTGTGGAACCAGAACGATCTGTACTTGCGCAATGGCACTCTCCCTCCGACTCTGGATCCAAATCCACGTTTTAACAGCAACGGCTACACGCTGGCGCTGACCCAGCCGCTGTTCCGCTGGCAGAACTGGGTCGCCTACGACCAGTCAAAATTCCAGGTGGCCCAGGCCGAAGCCAATTTCGTGCAGGCTGGTCAGGATCTCATCCTGCGCGTCGCCCAGGCCTATTTCGACGTGCTCTACGCGAGCGAGAGCCTCAAGGCCGTGCAGGCCAACAAGAAATCCATCGAGCAGCAGCTCGAATCTGCCAAGCGCAATTTCGAAGTCGGCACATCGACCATCGTCGATTCCCAGGAAGCGCAAGCTCGCTTCGACCTGGCTACCGCCCAGGAAATTGCCGCCGAAAGCGATCTCGAGGTCAGGCAACGGACCCTGCAGGCGATCATTGGCAAGGAGCCGGGCCCGCTGGCGCCGCTCCGCCGCGGCGCCGAGCTTACCCCGCCGCAGCCAGCCGACATGAAGCAATGGGCTGCAGCTGCCGAAAAGGACAATATCAGTGTCCAGATCCAGATGGCAGCCGTTGAAATTGCCTCCCGCGAAGTCGACCGGCAACGCGCCGGTCACTATCCGACCATCGACCTGGTCGCCAACAAGGGACAATCGGTTTCTCTGGCGACCTTGGGCGGCCAGCTCGAAACCGATTTCCAGAATGTCGGCGTCCAGCTCAATCTGCCGATCTTCCAGGGCGGCGCTGTGGTCTCCCGCCAGAGCGAAGCGAGCGCCAATCGTGCTGCTGCCGAATCCACCCTCGAGCAAGCCCGGCGCAACGCAGCCCTGCTAGCACGTCAGCAGTACCTTGGCGCCACCAACGGGCTGGCGCAGGTACGCGCGCTCAAGGCGGCCCTGATTTCCTCGCAATCGTCGCTGGAGTCCAACCGCCTGGGCTTCGAAGTCGGTGTGCGCATCAACATCGACGTGTTGAATGCCGACAACCAGGTCTTCGTCACCCGTCGTGACCTGGCCAAGGCCGTGGTCGATACGCTGATGTCGCAACTCAAGCTGAAGGCTGCGGTCGGCATCTTGAGCGAGGATGACGTGGCGGCCGCCAACGCACTGCTCGACCCCGCCGCTACGCCGCAGCAATAGCGGCGCGGATCACAGCCACCGTCCGTTCCGTGGCGCCGCGATGCGCCGCCGCGAAACGCAAGGCGGCGGCACGCATTTCTGCCAGTTCGCCGGCATTTTTGAACGCCTGACTGATCGCCGCGGCAAGTCCGGTTTCATCCTCGACACGGCGCGCCGCCCCGGCGGCGATCGCATCTTCGGTGGCCTGCAGGAAATTGAAGGTATGCGGGCCGACGATTGCCGGGCAGCCGCAGGCGGCCGCCTCGATCAGGTTCTGCCCGCCCAGCGGCAGCAGGCTGCCGCCGATGAAGGCAACGTCCGCCAGCGTGTAATAGGCGGCCATTTCGCCCATGCTGTCGCCCAGCCAGACCTGCGTCGCGCCGCCCGGCAAGCCGGCGCTGCGGCGCCCGAAGTCGATGCCGTTCTGCGCCAGCAACGCGGCAACCTCGGGAAAGCGTTGCGGGTGGCGCGGCACCAGGACCAGCAACGGAACCGGCAGCGCATCGCTGGCGGCGACACTTCGCCACGCCGCGAGCACCAGCGCTTCTTCGCCTTCCCGGGTGCTGGCCGCGAGCCACACCGGCCGCGCACCGAGCGCCTGACGCCAGACCTGGCCCAGCGCGATCGTATCGGGCGCCGGCGTGACGTCGAATTTCAGGTTGCCGCAAACGTTTACATTGATCGCGCCGAGTTCGGCAATGCGCCGGGCATCGACCGATGTCTGCGCGGCCACCGCAGCAAGTGCGGAAAACGCCGGACCTGCCAGCGCCTTGACCTTGCCGTAGCCGCGCGCCGAGCGCGCCGAAAGACGGGCATTGGCAAGAATGACCGGCACGCCCTTCCGCTTCGCTGCGACCAGCAGGTTCGGCCAGAGTTCGGTTTCCATCAGCACCCCGAAGGCCGGGGAAAAGTGCCTGAAAAAGCGGTCGACCGCATCCGGAAAGTCGTAGGGCAGATAGGCCTGGATCACCCGATCGCCATAGACCTCGCGCCCCGCTTCGCGGCCGGTCGGCGTCATGCCGGTGAGCAGGATGCCGTGCTCCGGCCAGGCATGCTGCAAGGCCGCGACGAGCGGCTGCGCGGCACGCGTCTCGCCGACCGAGACGGCGTGCACCCAGATCAGTTTTTCCGGCGCCGGCGGGCGATAGAAACCCCAGCGTTCGCCGAGATTGCGCAGGTATTCGGGTTGCTTGCGCGCGCGCCAGAGGAGTCGCAGCAGGATCAGCGGCGTCGCCAGATAGATCAAGAGACTGTAGAGCAGGCGCGCCATCAGCCAAGGACCGGGCGCAGCGCTTCAAGCACGGCGGCGGACGACGGCACCTGCGCCTTGCCACCGAGATTCCGGTAATAGCCGCTGCCCAGAACGCCGGTCAGTCCCGGATCGGTAGCCGTGTACAAGGCCACAGTCGGCGTCTTGAGTGCGACCGCCAGATGGCTCAGCCCGGTGTCGACGCCGACGACCGCTTGCGCGCCGGCGAGCAGCGCGGCCAGTTCGGCGATCGACAGCGGCG
>JBFZCS010000114.1:0-4852 GCA_041307825.1 Azonexaceae bacterium | reverse complement strand
GCCTCGGATGTGCTGTTCTCGGGCGCAGGCGCCGCGGCGACCGGGGCAGGTGCCGGAATGTCTGCCTGCCGGGCGTCGGCTGCCTGCATGGCGGCTTTGGTGGTGAGGTCCGGAACCGGTTGGGCAGTGATGGTGACGCCGGAACCCAGCACATTCCGTACGTCCTTGCGGGTGATCGTATCGTTGGGTTTGGTAAAGCTGGTCTTGTTGAACATGGCGTTTCCTTTGTCGGCGCTTGAAAAATGGAGAAACAGCAGCGATAAGCGTGCCAGTAATGAAAATCTTCATCGAAACAGGTGCTTGGAACCCATTGAAAATCGGATACGGCGCTGCAGGCCGGGCGCCCGTCGTGAAATGACGACAATTATTTCCGAATTGGCGGCAAATGACCGACCGGCCGGGCCAGCGGCTTGTCGGCAGAAAGCGACACGAGCATAAGCTTATGATTTACAATAACATTCCCGCCGTTCGATAGTCCCCGGTTCAGACTCGCATGCTGCGCTCAAGACTGTCGCGGTCTACACTCCAATTTTGCAAAAAAACGGGCTGCATGATTCGAATCTCATTCCGCCAGGGCTTGCTGGCCGGTTTCGCGATGATCGTTCTCCTGCTGGGCGGCGCCTCGCTGGGAGGCTGGCTGGTGGTCGAACATTTCGTCGGGCAAAGCCGCCAGAATGGCGAACAGGCGCTGCAGGCGGCGGCTTCGATACAGGAGCTGGGCGAACGCACGGTCGACGTGGCGCGCAGTGCCAGGCAGTTTCTGGTGCTTCAGGAACCGGACATCCGCCAGCGCTTCGACGACCATCTGGCGCAGGCGCTGGCGGTTGTCGACCGCCTCGATGCGCTTGACGCAAAGCCGCTCAGATCGCTGCTCGGCGACTGGCGGGAATGGTCCGAAGTTCTGCGCCGCGGCCTCGATCGCGGCACCCCGGCGGCCGAACTGACGCCGGTCATGGATCGTCTGACCGAAATCAACAGTTTGCTGAAGGGCGCCGGGCAACACTGGATCGACATCCGGAACAGCGCGCTGCTGGCGGAACTGGAAGCCAGCCGGCTGCGTCTGGGCGGGCAGCTTGCACTGGCCCTGGCCGGGGCGCTTGTTGTCGTGCTGGCGGTTGGCTGGTGGCTGGTTCGTCCCTTGCGCAATCTCGAGCGGGCGATCGAGCGCCTCGGGGAGAAGCGTTTCGACCAACCGGTCGTGGTCGGCGGGCCGGCTGATTTCCGGCAACTCGGGCGGCAACTGGACTGGCTGCGGCAACGCCTGGCCGAACTGGAGGACGATCGCGAGCGCACCCTGCGCCACGTCTCGCACGAACTCAAGACCCCGCTGACCGCCTTGCGCGAAGGGGTGGCGCTGTTGCAGGACGAGGTTCCGGGCACGCTCGACGCCACCCAGCGGGAGGTCGTCGCCATCCTCCAGAACAACGTGATCGCCCTGCAACGCCAGATCGAAGGCCTGCTGAGCCTCAATGCCGCCGCTTTCGAGAGCAGCCGCCTGATCCGGCGGCCGGTCGGCATGCGCGACTTTCTGGCCGATGCCGTGCGCCGTCGCGAGTTGCACAGCCAGGCCCGGCAGTTGACGCTGCGCATCGAGGCGCCAGAACTGCAGGTCTCGGTCGATGACGAAAAGCTGGCCGTGATCGTCGACAACCTGCTGTCGAACGCCATCGATTTCAGCCCTGTCGGCGGCGAAATCCGCTTGCTGGCTACGGCAGGCGACGGCAACCTGCGCCTCGAGTGCATCGATCAGGGGCCGGGCGTGGCCGAGGAGGACAGGGAGCGGATTTTCGAACCCTTCGTCCAGGGCTTGAGAAAGGCCGCGGCGCCCAGACGGGGGAGCGGCGTCGGACTATCGATCGTCCGCGAGCTGGTGCGTGCCATGGGCGGTCGTGTCTGCGTTCTGCCGAGCGAAATCGGCGCCCATTTTTACGTGGAAATTCCTGATGACAAACAACAATAATCCGCCGGGTTCGCGCTTCACTTTGGCGGCCACCCGGGTCTCGATCACCGCGCTGCTGATCCTGCTGACCGGCTGCGCCGCCGCGCCGCCCGCCGCTACGCAGTCAGCCGTAATGCCGGCTGCTCCCGCGACGGTCAGCGACGATGCCGGTCCGCTGCCCGCCCTGGCGTATTACCAGATGCTGCAGCGCATGACGCCGGCGCAGATCAACCGCGAACGCATGGTCCTCGCCGCGCTGCCGCCGACGCCGAATACTCAGGTGCGGACGGCCATGGTCCTCGGGCATCCGCGCGGGCAGCAGGATTTGACCAAGGCGCTGGCCTTGCTCGAAGGCGTCCTCAAATCCGCCGACCCTGCCACGGCCGGCCTGCATCCGCTGGCGCGCCTGCTGGCCGACAGCTATGCGGAGCGCCAGAAGCTCGAAGCACAACTCGAAAAACAGGGCCAGCAGTTGAAGGACAGCCAGCGCAAGGTCATCGAATTGCAGGAAAAGATCGACAGCCTGGCCGAAATCGAACGCACCCTGCCGCAACGGCCGCGCGCCACGCGTTCTGGCGGAGGCTCCAAGTGAGTATCGTCGCCAGCGCCGGCGGCGCCCATGTCCTGGTCGTCGATGACGACGAGGATATTCTTCGCCTGCTGTCCATCCGCTTGCGGGCTCGCGGCTTCCGGGTGACGACGGCGGCCTCGGCCGAGGAGGCGCTGGCCCGCATCGCAGTCGACCCGCCGCGTGCCGTGGTCAGCGATGTGCGCCTTCCGGGGCGCGATGGCCTCGCCCTGTTCGAGGAAATCCGCAGCACCAGGCCGACGCTGCCGGTCATCCTGCTTACGGCGCATGGCACCATCCCTGATGCGGTCGACGCCACTTCGCGGGGTGTTTTCGGTTACCTGACCAAACCTTTCGATAGTCAGGTGCTACTGGAGAAGATCGACCAGGCACTGCAGCTCTCGGCGCCGAGCGGCGGGGAAAATTCCGTCGAGCCGCTTTCCGCTAGCGTACAGCCCGAGGAATGGCTGGCCGGCATGGTTTTCCGCAGTTCACGCATGGCCGAACTGATGGAGGAGGCGCGCATGGTCGCGGCTTCCGATGCCAGCGTGCTGATCCGCGGTGAAAGCGGCACCGGCAAGGAAGTCTTGGCGCGCGCCATTCACCTTGCCAGTCCGCGGGCCAGGGGGCCGTTCGTGGCCATCAACTGCGGGGCGATTCCCGAACAATTGCTAGAATCCGAGCTCTTCGGTCACGTCAAGGGCGCCTTTACCGGCGCTGGCAACACCCGGGCCGGGCTTTTTCAGGCGGCCAACGGCGGCACCCTGTTCCTCGACGAAATCGGCGACATGCCGCTGGCGCTTCAGGTCAAGCTGCTGCGCGTGCTACAGGAACGCGCGGTGCGGCCGGTCGGCGCGACGCAGACACAGCCGGTCGACGTCCGCCTGCTGTCCGCGACCCATCGCGACCTTGATGCGGCCATGGCGCAGGGGCAGTTCCGCGAGGATCTCTACTACCGTCTGGATGTCGTTTCGCTCACCCTGCCGAAGCTGGAGGAGCGTCGGGAGGACATTCCGCCGCTGGCGGCCCATTTCGTTCAGCAGGTCGCCGCCAAATACGGCAAGGCACTCCACGGCTTCGCGCCGGATGCACTGGAAGCGCTGGCGACCGCCGCCTGGCCGGGCAATGTGCGGCAGCTCTACAACGTCGTCGAGCAAAGCTGCGCCCTGACCACGACGCCGCTGATCCCGCTGACGCTGGTAAAGCGCGCGCTGCGCGTCCCGGCGATGGAAGCCTTGAGCTACACCGAGGCCAAGCAGCGCTTCGAGCGCAATTATCTGGTCCTGCTGCTCAAACTCACCGAAGGCAATGTGGCCGATGCCGCGCGCATCGCCGACCGCAACCGGACCGAGTTCTATCGCCTTCTTCAGAAATACGATCTGACGCCCGCCATGTTCCGCGGCGACAGCGAACCGGCGCCCGAATAGCGACTGCCGGTAGCGGGCGGCATCCCTGTCGCTTACGGGCGACGACCGGATGCCTTCGGAATCCGCCAACGATTCATAACACGTTGATTCGGAATTAAAAAACAATCATGGCACGGACTTCGCATAGCACCTTGCGTGTTCAACGCGAAAAGGAGCTCTCATGACCCCGCGCAATCTTGTGCCTGTCCTCATCGTCGCCGCCAGCCTGTCTGTCGGCCTCGGCGTCACCGCATCCGCCATCGAGAATCCCCAAGCTGTCGCCAGCGTCGGGGAATCGCCCGACACCGCGCTCAACGACAAGGTGGAAACCTTGCTGCGTACTGATATCGGTCTGGCCGGCAGTCGCTTCCGGGTGCATACCAATGTCGGCGTGGTCACCGTGGGCGGAACCGTGCCAGACGAAAACTCGTTGCGGCGTGCCCTCGATTTGGCGAGCAGCGTCAGGGGCGTGCGGGAAATCCGCAACGGCATGGTGGTCGAATTCCCAAAGTAGGGCCGGCGGGCGAGTCAGGAGGGGTCTGGCAGGGTCTGGTCAGGTTGTTTCCAGGCTTGCCAGGAGCGCCCCCTCGGCAACTGTATCGCCCGCTGTGACATGAATCGCCACGACGCGGCCGGCGGCCGGCGAGGGAATATCCAGCGCCACCTTGCCGGTGTCCAGCGTCAGCACGTTGTCGTCGCGCGCGATGACGTCGCCGACTTTCACCAGCAATTCCAGAACGAAGACATCGCCGCTCGCGCAAGAACCACAGCTGTGCCAGCATTCCGGGTACTTCGGCATCCGGACAAAAAAGAAGCCCATGGTCCGCGTTTCTCCATGAAGACTTGCATTCTACGCACCCATCCGTATAATGCGCGGCTCTGACAGCGCGCCCGTAGCTCAGTTGGATAGAGTATCTGGCTACGAACCAGAGGGTCGGG
>JBFZCS010000113.1:0-6198 GCA_041307825.1 Azonexaceae bacterium | reverse complement strand
AATGGAAATAAGGATTTAGGCCTGTCTCTTCATCACATGGGCGAGTGTTTCGGCGACTTCGCCGACCAGATCGGGGCCGCGGTAGATGAAGCCGCTGTAGAACTGCACCAGGCTCGCCCCGGCCCGGATCTTCTCGGCCGCGTCGGCGCCGCTCATGATGCCGCCGACGCCGATGATCGGCAGTTCGCCGGCCAGCGCGGTCGACAGCTTTTTGAGAACATCCGTCGATTTGCGGAAGACTGGGGCGCCGGACAGGCCGCCCGTTTCATTCGCGTTCGCCAGGCCTTCGATGCCTGCGCGCGACAGCGTGGTATTGGTGGCGATGACGCCGTCCATGCGGTGGCGGCGCAGCGCGTCGGCGATCGCCGTGATCTGTGCGTCGTCGAGGTCGGGCGCGATCTTCAAGGCCAGCGGCACGTATTTGCCGTGCTTGTTGGCGAGAATTTCCTGGCGTGCCTTGAGTTGCGAAAGCAGGTCGTCGAGCGCCTCGTCCTTCTGCAGTTCGCGCAGGTTCTTGGTGTTCGGCGACGAGATGTTGACCGCGACGTAGCTGGCGTCGTTGTAGACCTTGTTCAGGCAGATCAGGTAATCGTCGGCGGCGTGCTCGATCGGCGTCGTCGCGTTCTTGCCGATGTTGATGCCGAGGATGCCGCCGTTTTTCGGGAATTCGGCGGCGCGGACGTTCTCTAGCAGCTGGTCGACGCCGGCATTGTTGAAGCCCATGCGGTTGATGATGCCCTGCGCCTCCGGAATTCGGAACAGGCGCGGGCGCGGGTTGCCGTCCTGCGGCTGCGGCGTGATGGTGCCGATCTCGAGGAAGCCGAAACCGAGCCGGGCCAGGCCGTCGATGTGGTCGCCATTCTTGTCCAGCCCGGCGGCGAGGCCGACCGGATTCGGGAACTTGATACCCATGGCCTCGACCGGGCACGGCGCCACCGGCTTGGCCAGGCAGCCGGCGAGGCCGGTGGCATTCAGGAAGCCGATGCCGTCCATGCCGATGCCGTGGGCGGTTTCGGCGTCGAGGGCGAAGAAGAATTTACGGATGAGTGGATAGAGCATGGTCGGCAATTTTACCGCATCGCAGTAATTGTCAGGCGGCGGGATCGTTTCGCTGCCTCCATTGCCGGCAACAATCTGTAACAGCTAGATCGGCCCGAGGGAGGCTAAACTATGCGCCCATGACAAAGCCGTTATTCCCGTTGTTTGCTGTTCTTCTCTGCCTCGCCACGCCGGTCGGCGCGGCAGGCCTGAGCGATCCGTTCGCGACCGATGCCCTGACCCCGCCGCGGCCGTCGCCGCAATCAGCCGGCCGCGGTGGCGATGCGCCCTGCGCCAGGGAGATTCCGGCGGCGCCGCTGACGGCGATCGATGCGGTCGACCTGGCTCTGTGCAACAATCCGCAGACACGTGAGATTTGGGCCTCGGCGCGCGCGCAGGCGGCGCAGGTCGGTGTCGCGCAGGCGGCCTGGCTGCCGAATCTCGACGGCCGGCTCGGCGCCAGCCGGCTGCAGAACGATCAGCGTTACTACAACTCGAACAGCGCCGTGCTGACGCTCTCCTGGCTGGTCTTCGATTCCGGGGCGCGCTCGGCAAGCGGCGAAAACGCCCGGCAACTGCTCGAAGCCGCTGCCCAGACGCAGGACGCCACCGTGCAGTCGCTCTTCCTCGCGGCGCTGCAGTCCTTCTACACGGCGCAGGCGACACGGGCCGCCGTGCTATCGACCACGGAAGCCGAGCGCGCCGCGCGCGAGGGCTTTGCCGCGGCCGAATCGCGCTACACGGTCGGCGTCGCGACGCCGGCGGACCGGCTGTTGGCGCAGACCGCGCTGTCGCAGGCGACGCTCAACCGGATCAAGGCCGAGGGCGAGGCGCGCAACGCCCTGGGGGCGCTGGCCAACGCCATGGGCTTCATGGCCGGGCAGCCGCTGACGCTGGCGCCGCCGCCGGCGGTCTTGCCGGATGCGGCATTTTCGCAGGAGATCGCGGCGCTGATCGCCGCGGCCGAAGTGCGGCGCCCCGACCTCAAAGCCGCCGAGGCGCAGGTCAAGGCGGCGCAGGCCGGCGTTGATCTGGCGCAGGCGCAGGGACGGCCGACGGTTAGCCTTTCCGCCGGGCCGACCTGGGTCGAGGCCGACCGCGTCGCGGGCAACGGCGGGATCGTCGGCGTCACGGTCAACCTGCCACTGTTCACCGGTTTCTCCACCATCTACAAGGTGCGCGCCGCCGAGGCGCAGGTCGATATCAAGGAAGCACAGCGCGACCGCCTCAGGAACCAGGTTGCGCTCGACGTCTGGCGCGCCTACCAGAGCCTGACGACAGCTACCCAGAGCCTGAAGACGACGGCGGACCTGGTCGCCAGCGCCGAGCAGTCGGAGCGCGTCGCGCTCGGCCGCTACAAGGCCGGCGTCGGTACCGTGCTCGACCTGCTGACCGCGCAGAGCGCGCTGGCCGCCGCCCGCCTGCAACGCATCCAGGCGGCGCTCGACTGGTTCGTCTATCGCGCCACGCTGGCCCAGGCCGTCGGCGCCCTCGATTACACGCTGCTGCAACCGGTGGCGGAAGGAAGACCATGAAACGCATCGGCAAGATCCTCATCGGCGCGACGCTGGCCGCCGCCCTGATCGGCGGCGGCGTCTGGTACGCCAAACAGCGTGCCGCCATGAACCCGGAGCAGCGCTACAAGCTGGCGACGATCGAGAAGGGCGACGTGACGCAGACGGTGTCGGCCAACGGCACGCTCAACCCGGTCGTCCTGGTAAGCGTCGGCACCCAGGTGTCGGGTACGGTCAAGAAGCTTTATGTCGATTTCAACGACAAGGTAGAAAAAGGCCAGCCCTTGCTCGAACTGGACGATGCGCTGGTTTCCGCGTCCGAGCGCCAGAGCGCGGCCAACATCGTCAGCGCGCAGGCGTCGCTGGAACTGGCGCAGGCCAACGAGGCGCGCATGAAGGCGCTGTTTGCGCAGGAGTATGTGTCGCGGCAGGAGTACGATCAGGCGCGCCAGGCGCTCAAGGCGGGGCAGGCGCAAGTGGCGCTGGCGCGGGCGCAGAACGACCGCGACCGCGCCAACCTCAATTTCACCGTCATCCGCTCGCCGGTCGACGGCGTCGTCGTCGACCGCATCGTCGACCTTGGCCAGACGGTGGCAGCCAGCTTCCAGACGCCAACGCTGATCAAGATCGCCCAGGACCTTTCCGAGATGCGCATCGACACCAGCTTCGCCGAAGCCGACATCGGCCTCATCCGCGAGGGCCAGAAGGCGAGGTTCACGGTCGACGCCTTCCCGAACAAGAGTTTCACCGGCGACGTCCAGCAGATTCGCCTGAACCCGACCAGCCAGCAGAACGTTGTCACCTACAACGTGCGCATCAATGTCGCCAACCCGGATCATGTCCTGTTGCCGGGTATGACGGCTTACGTCAATATCGGCGTCGCCAAGCGCCAGGACGTGCTGCTGGTGCCGAACGGCGCATTGCGCTTCAAACCGGCCGACGCGGCCGAGAAGAAAGCGGAAAACGGCCAGAAATCGGCGTCGACCGCGCCCGACACGAAGCCCACTGGCGGGGTGGCTATGGCCCCCGGCATGGGCGCCGGCATGGATGGCGGCGGCATGGCCGGCAAGGGGCCGGGCGACAAGAAAGGCAAGAAGCGCGACGGCCAGAGCGGCACGGTCCACGTGCTCGATGGCGATGAAATCAAGGCGGTCAGTGTCCAGCTCGGCATCACCGACAACCGCAATACCGAGATCGTTGGCGGCGACCTGAAAGAGGGCGACCGCGTCGTCACCGGCGAGAATTCCACCGTCACCACCAAGCCTTCCAGCGTCGGCATGCGGATGTTCTGATGACCGAGCCGGTGATCCGCGTGGTCGGGCTGGGCAAGTCCTACGAAACGGCGGCCGGATTGTTCCCCGCCCTGCACGGCGTCGACCTCGAGGTCGCTCCCGGCGAGTACATCGCCATCATGGGGCCCTCGGGGTCGGGCAAATCGACCTTCATGAACCTGCTCGGCTGCCTCGATACGCCGACCGCGGGCGACTACTTCCTGGCCGGTCGCAACGTCGCCCACATGGAACGGGACGCGCTCGCCCGCCTGCGCAACCGCACGCTCGGCTTCGTCTTCCAGGGCTTCAACCTGCTGCCGCGTATGAGCCTGCTCGACAACGTCGCGCTGCCGCTGGTCTATGCCGGCACCGACCGCGATGAACGACGCGCTGCCGCCCACGCCGTGCTGGAAAAAGTCGGTCTCGGCCAATACGCCAACTCGCTGCCCAGCCGCATTTCCGGCGGCCAGCAGCAGCGCGTGGCGGTTGCCCGGGCGCTGGTCAACAAGCCGCGCCTGATCCTCGCCGACGAGCCGACCGGCAACCTCGACAGCCATACCAGCGAAGAGATCATGACCCTGTTCGGCGCGCTGAACCGCGAAGGCATCACCATCGTGCTGGTCACGCACGAACCCGATATCGCGGCCCATGCCCGGCGCCAGGTACGCTTTCTCGACGGGCAGATCGTCAGCGACCACGCAACTGTCGCTGCCACGGAGCTGGCGCCATGCTGAAGGCGATGCTCGGCGAAGCGTGGATGGCGATGGGCGCCAACCGGCTGCGCACTGCGCTGACCATGCTCGGTATGGTGATCGGCGTCGGCGCCGTCGTCATCATGATGGCCATCGGGCAGGGCGCACAGTACGCCGTGCAGCAGACGATCGGCACCATGGGTTCCAACCTCTACATCGTGCTTTCCGGCTCGTTTACCACGGCTGGCGTGCGCAGCGGCGCGGCCGGCGGCCCGACGCTGACCGTCGCCGATGCCGAGGCGATCGCCGAACTCGATGGCGTCGCCAATGTGGCGCCGACGCACCAGGGCACGCGGCAACTGGTCTATGGCTCGCAGAACTGGAGCTCGACAGTGGTCGGCACGACGCCGTCCTACCTCGATGCGCGCTCGTGGAACATCGTCAATGGCGCAGCCTTCGGCGACTCGGATGTGCGCTCGTCGACCCGGGTCGCGCTGATCGGCAAGACGGTCGCCGAGAACCTGTTCGGTATCGACGACCCGGTCGGCAAGACTATGCGCATCCAGCAGAACCCGTTCATCGTCATCGGCGTCCTCGGCGGCAAGGGCCAGAACCTCGACGGGCGCGACCAGGACGATACCGTGATCATTCCGCTGACCACCGCCCAGCGCAAGGTCTTCGGCACGCCTTTCCTGGGCTCGGTGCGGATGATCATGGTGCAGGCCGAATCGGCCGAGGCGATGCCCAAGGTCGAGGCCGACATCACGGCCCTGCTGCGGCAACGCCACCGGCTGCGCGAAGGCCAGCCGGAAGACTTCTTCATGCGCAACCTGTCGGCTGCCGCCGAAACCCAGGCCGAAACGACGCGCACGATGTCCATCCTGCTCGGCGCCATCGCCTCGATCTCGCTGCTGGTCGGCGGTATCGGCATCATGAACATCATGCTGGTGTCGGTCACCGAGCGCACCCGCGAAATCGGCATCCGCATGGCCATCGGCGCCCGCGAGCGCGACATCCTGACGCAGTTCCTGCTCGAAGCGGTGATGATCTCGCTGGCCGGCTGCCTGCTCGGGCTGCTGCTCGGCATCGGCAGCGCGCTGCTGGTCAATGCCATTACCAGCATGGTGATCGTGATTTCCGGCGGCTCGGTGCTCGTCGCCTTCGGCGTCGCAGCAACGGTGGGCATCTTCTTTGGCTACTATCCGGCCCGGAAGGCGGCCCGCCTCGACCCGATCGAAGCCTTGCGCTACCAATGAGATCAGCTCGCCGCCAGTTTATTTGCGCCGCCGGCCTGCTGCCGCTGGTCGGCGCCAGCCACGCGGCAACCCGGCGTGTCGTGGTGATCGGCGGCGGCTGGGGCGGACTTGCCGCGGCCCGCCACCTGCGCGCACTGGCTCCCGAGGTAGACGTGCTGCTGATCGACCGCCAGCCGGCGTTCGTCTCTTTCGCGCTGAGCAATCGCTGGCTGGTCGATAACGCCGCGCCGGCGCCGGAGCGCCACGATTACGCCGCCCTCGCGGCGCGCTGGGGCTACCGTTTCCGGCGCGCCGAGGTCGATGCCATCGACCGCGCGGCGGGTGTCGTCGTCGCCGGCGGCGAGCGGCTGCACTATGATTGGCTGGTCATCGCGCCCGGCATCCGCGAAGACTTCGCAGCTTGGCAGGTCGACGATCCGGCGACGGT